>DATEGR010000091.1:0-5847 GCA_035279985.1 Verrucomicrobiia bacterium | reverse complement strand
GTAAAAAATGCCGCAGCAACGTCAGACGGAAAGAGTTCAAAATCGGTCTTACCCAGGACCTCGGCTTCGGTCGTGAGGCCTATGTTTTTCACATCGCCCGGGTTGGCCAGGACCTTGCGGGCATCGCGGTCCTTTGCGTAGATGCAATCAGGCAGGTTATCAATGACCGTGCGCAACAAGTTGCGCTCGGCCGTCAACCGGAGTTCGGCCTCCTTTTGGCGGGTGATGTCGCGCCCGCCGCCGACCAGACCGATGATGTTGCCGGCGGCATCACGCCGGGGAACCTTCGTGGTGAGCGTCCAAATGACCTCACCATCGGCATTGATGACTTTTTCCTCACGATTGACATGTGATTGCCCTTTCAACACCTCCAGATCATCGGCATAAAGCTTTTCCGCAACTTCCCTGGAAAAGAAATCAAAATCTGTTCTTCCCAGCACCTCCGCTTCGCTTTTACAGCCGAGGGCATGGATATCGGCTGCGTTGGACAATGTTTTGCGAACAGCCATGTCCTTGACGTAAATATAGTCCGGCAGATTATCAATCAGGGCACGCAACAAATTGCGCTCCTCCAGGAGCCTGGTCTCCATCTCTCTTTGTTTGGAGATGTCTGACAGTGCACCGATCATGCGCACGGGCCTGCCTTTGGCGTCATGAACCACATAGCCACGATCCAATACGTCCGCATACAGGCCGTTCTGGCACAAAAAGCGGTATTCCTCCCGCCAGAATTCCTTGCCGCTGCGGATCACCGCTTGAATGCTTGCCTCTACGCGGGCCCGATCTTCCGGGTGAATGCGGTTGACCCAAAAATTGATATCCGAAACCCGTTCGCTTGACGGATATCCAAAGGTTTCGCTCGCACCTTCACTGCGCCATGCCGCGTTGGTTTCCAGATCCCAATCCCAAAAAACATCATTGGTTGCCCGGGCAATCAACTTGAAGCGTTCGTCGTCCGGCTGAGATGCGCCCGGATGCTTTGGTCGAGGCGCCTGCTTTGGAGAAGATTTCTGCATCATCATTCCAGCCCGCAGTGCGGTTCCAGCGCGCGGCGGTTCAAGATTCGATCCATGTTTGCCTGTCGTCCAATTAAAACCTTTCCGGCCCGGCGGGCTCAATCGTCAGATCTGGTCGTCGATTCTTAATCCAGGCGCCAACCGGGCGCAAGTTCAATTTCCCTTCACGGCTCCACCAGCACCGGCATGCCCGTCCACGCCAGTTGCATCAGATATTCCGCGTCCCAGTTCGCCAACCGGAAACAGCCGTGCGATTCCGTTCGCCCGATTTGTTCCGGTGCCGGCGTGCCGTGAATGCCATAACCCGTTTTGTCCAAACCAATCCAGACCACGCCGACGGGGTTGTTGGGGCCGGGCGGCAAAATCAGCTTCTGATTTGATTGCTGCGCTTCCGGTGATTCGGGAAACAATTCGGGATCGAATGTGTAATTTGGATTCGGCGCGATGACAACAACGTGCAACTCACCCACCGGCCGTTTCTCGACCCGTGCGGCGATGCTGCAGGGAAAATGCGCGAGCAGGTTTGTTTCCAGATCGAACGCCTCCAAATATTTGCCATCAAGGTGGATGACCACAAAGGCCGCCTTGTCCGCCGGCAGGGGATAGTTTACGTCGGGCATTTGCAGGACCGTGCCCGGCGCGACACTCGTCCAGTTCACTGCCGGGTTGAGCAGTTGAATCAGTTTGGGGTTCGCGTGGCTTTTTTCGGCCACCAGCTCGAGTTCCGTTTCATAACCCAGTGCCGTCTGTTGTGATTTGGCCAGCCACGTTTTGCCAAGCGGCTGGAGGCGCGCCAGATCATTTGTCGTCACGGTGTAAGTTGTCAACAACGGCGCGTCGAGGGTGAGCCGGTCGCGCGTATCGGCGTCGAGCACACCGGTCGCAGGCAGATTTTGCGTTTGCTGAAAGACGGCAACGGCCTCGCGAGTCTGGGAGCCGAGCGCGCTGTCAATGGAACCCGGCGAAATTGCCCGGCGCGCCAGCGCGATTTGTGTTTCCAGCACATCGTGAACCGGCCGCGGAAAATCGCCGGGCGATTGGCGCGTCAGAACCAGCGGTTGGACCTGCCGCTTGACGGCAGTTGGGGGCCGGACAATTTTCGCCGGATGCTCGTGCCGCAAACAGAGCCACACCCCCACCCCGAGCGCCACCAACACAAACAGCCATATCCAGCCCATGCGCTTTTGACGCCGCAGGCGGGAAAAACGAGGTCGAGTGTCGCGAGGCACGCAGGAATTAAGCCACAAGCACCGCGCCGACCCAAGGTTGAACTGAAAACGAAAGGTGGATTATTTCCGTCCCACCGCCGCGGCTGTCCTTCAATCTGGATTCAAAACCGCCTCGCCAATGAGTTTGGCCGCGGCGTTATAATCCATCTGGCCGGTATTGATGATCAGGTGGTAGAGCAAGGGGTCATCAATGTCGGCATTGAAATATTTTTTAAGATAGCGGGCGCGGCCCAGGTCTTCCTTGATACAGAACTTTTGCGCCTCAGCCTTGGTCATGTCGTAGTATTGATGGGCGTGCTCGACGCGTTTTTCGAACGGAGCCACCAACCGCACATGCAGCACGCCCGGCAATCGGGCCGTGACCACGTTGCCGCCACGGCCAATCAGAATCACCCTGCCCATCGCCGCCAGCCCGAGCATGGTTTCAGCGGTCTGATGGACGATGGTTTGCAACGGAGGATGCACCTCGAACATTTCGTCCAGGAAATCCTCCAGTTGGGAGACACGATCCTCCGGTAAAAATTTGGCCAGGCAGGGGGGCAAATTGTGCTCTTCCAGCACCTTGTCTATAAGGTTACGGTCAAAGACCGTCCAGGGGGCAGCGCTCCTGGAATGTTCCTGCAAGTAATGCGCAAGCTTCTGGGCAACCACCAATGCGCCACACCCGGTTTGGCGCGAAATAGTCACAGACCGGCGGATGCCGATTTTCGCGAATACCTTGGTATCATCGGCGGCTTGCAATTGGCTGCTGATAAATGACGCACAAGGATCAACGCCACGAGTTTCAATCATAATGACCCACTGATGTTGAGGATTGAGGTGCAGGATTGCGCACGCCTCTGCCTTCCTGTTCGCACAAGGCTTCTTGTACCCGTTGGATTTGCATTTTGACCATAACTGCCTCAACGGTTTCAAACCCGCGACATCTTTCCTGTCCGGCTTCGCCTTTTCTTAATGCACCATACGCTTCTCATGTCATTGATTTCAAGGGCCCCAGAGCGATTTGATGATGACTAATGTAAATTATAAAATCGCCAAACGATGGTTGACCATGCCGCACAACTTCAATTCAAGTGCCGAAGGCGGCGGCCCGGCCGTAAGCGAAGGCCTAGAATTTGACAAGCAGTTCACGATACGCGTTGAAAATTTGATCCACCAGCGGTGATACTGCGACCGGCTCACCTTCGAAGGTGGTCACCGGCACGATGCCGAATGCGCTTTGCGTAATGAAGATGCCTTCGGAGTTCTTCAGCGCCTCGGGTTTGACGACGCGTTTGTTGGTCGGCAGGCCGAGCGCCTGGCAGATCTCCAGCACGACCGCGCGCGTGATCCCCGGCAGCACGCCCCGGCCCGTCGGGATCGTGCAAATCTTGTCGTTGTAAACCCAGAATACATTGCCGCTCGTGGCCTCCGCCACTTCGCCGTTGGTATTGATCAACAATGCCTCGTCGGCACCCTTCTCGGCGGCCTCGGCGCGTGCCATGACGTGTGTGAGTTTATTCAAGGTTTTGAAGGACGACAACGGATCGGCGGCCAACACCCGGAATGAGGATGTGACCAGACTCCAATGAACGGGATTATCTGACAGCGGTGCGGCATGCAACACCATCACCATCGTCGGTCTGCCTTCGGCCTTTGGCGTGTAACCGCGTTCACCCGGCCCGCGTGTCAACGTCACCCGCAGGATCGCCTCCGACAGCTGGTTTTGTTCAATGAGTTGCTCCGCAAATTCCTGCAATTCCTTCGGCGCAAACGGCGGTTTGATTTTCAAATAATCCGCCCCGCGGGTCATGCGTTCCAGGTGCTGGGCCAGCCGGAACGGCCGGCCATTCACAACCCGGACGGTTTCGAAAAGCCCGTCGCCGTACATGAAACCGCGGTCGTTGACCGGAATAACCGCTTCAGCTTCGGGCACAAACCGGCCATTGAGGAAAATGGTCATGCGTTCCTAATGCCCTCCCATTATCCAAAACGCGATTGTTCCGCGAGTAGAAAAAATATCCGCCAATTTCGCCAATTTTCACGAATTGACAACGCAAAGGAGCACAAGGCGAAGTCACAACCAACGGAGCGCAGACAGCCATGTCCGCGTGTTTCTTTCTCAAGGCCAACGCCTCGCGGACAAAGCTGTCCGCGCTCCTGGAAAATTCTTTGAAAACGCGGCGATTTTTGGAGATTGCACAACAAAGATTCCTGCAAAACGTTGTCCGGTTTTGGCGGAGACGGGCATTTTATAGGTGAATGCAGACGATGGATGACATGGCACTGCTGCGCGAATATGCGTGCCATTCAGAAGCGGCCTTTGAAGAACTGGTGAGGCGGCGCATTGGTCTCGTCTATTCAGCGGCGTTGCGGCAGGTGCGCGAACCGCTGCAGGCCGAGGAAATTACGCAGGCGGTATTTATCATCCTCGCGCAAAAGGCGCGGTGCTTTTTCGATGACGCCAAAAACGTGGTTGGTTTCGTGGACGGCCATGTCAGTTACGTCAAAATCTTCTGGAATCCCAGCCCGGTCCAACCGGGTGTCTGGGCCGTGGCAATCCAATACGATCCGCCCGCCGGATACGATTACCAATGGAGCGGAAATTGATTGCTCTCAACCAAAGCCGATGATTCAAACCTGATCGCCGCCCGAAAACCGGCGGCTTTCGCCAGTGTCTCTTCGTATTCCGCCTCCGGATTTGAATCTGCGACAATACCGGCGCCCACATTGAAATGCGCGAGACCGTCTTTGCAAATTGCTGTGCGAATGGTAATGCTCAGCTGGCTTTCACGGTTGAACCCGAGATAACCGTGGCAACCGCAGTAGGGTCCGCGCGACAATGGCTCCAACTCGTCGATGATTTCCATCGCGCGGAATTTCGGCGCGCCCGTGATACTGCCGCCGGGGAAACATGAAGCCAGCGCGGCGAAATGCGTCACGTCGTGCCGCAATCGGCCTTCGACCGTCGAGACCAGATGCTGCACCTGGGCAAAGCGTTCGAGTCGCGCGAGTTCCGGCACCTGTACCGAACCAAATTCGCAAACCTTGCCAAGATCATTGCGCAACAAATCGGTGATCATTATCAACTCGGCGAGTTCCTTGGCACTGGTCTGGAGTTCGTAGGCGAGTTGCGCGTCGCGCGTCGGGTCCGTGTCGCGCGGGCGCGTGCCCTTGATGGGCTTGGTCTGAATATGCGAACCGCTCAGGCGCAAAAATAATTCCGGCGACGACGATGCGATTTGGAAGCGGGCATGCGGCCTCCCCATGTCGCAATCGAAAAACGCGGAAAACGGCGCAGGCGAGACAGAGCACAGTCGTTGGAACAACTCCCAACCCGGCGAGAAATTTTCAAGGTAGGGCGCGTCACTCCGTGCGCGCCGTCCCCTGACCTTGTGTTGGCTGACGGCGGGCAGAGGACTGCCCACCCTGCCCGGCAAATCTGCCGTCATCCGTTGCGAAAGGTTGGCCTGGTAAATGTCGCCGGCGCGGATGTAACGCTGGACGCGTTCGACGGCAGCGATGAACCCCGCACGAGAGAAATTGGAATTGACGAAACCCTCACCCCGGCCCTCTCCCATCGGATGGGAGAGGGTGGCCGCAGGCCGGGTGAGGGTTTTCAA
>DATEGR010000090.1:0-6458 GCA_035279985.1 Verrucomicrobiia bacterium | reverse complement strand
TCAAATCTAATCCGCGTCATTCCAGGGTTCGTCCCATTCATTGTCAGTCAATGTCAGGCTGGGACTTTCACGTTGTTCGACCACCGCCACCAACTGTTGCGCCACACCCGTCCAGGTAAACAGGCTGCGCGCCTTGTGCGCCCCCATCCGGGCCAGCCGCTCCGACAGCCGCGGATGCCGCAATACCTTGAACATGGTGATGCCCAAATCCTCCTTGTCCAGCGGATCGGCGTAGAGCGCATGGCGCCCGAACGTGAGGGCGCGATACAAACCGCCGTGCACCGTCACCACGGTGGGCGCGCCCG
The DNA here is from genome assembly GCA_035279985.1 of Verrucomicrobiia bacterium. Lineage (GTDB taxonomy): Bacteria > Verrucomicrobiota > Verrucomicrobiia > Limisphaerales > UBA11358 > UBA11358. The sequence goes on along the minus strand of DATEGR010000090.1, from coordinate 6,153 downwards.
AAGCCATCGCTTCAATCGCCGTCATGCCAAACGGTTCATACCGGCTGGAAAGCACGAACAAATCGGCCGCCCGGTAATAATCTGCCAACAGTTCATCAGGGATGAATCCCTCAAAGCGGACCCGTGGTTCCAGCTTCAATTGGACGACCTGTTCTTTCAATTCGCTCAACATCTGCTGTTCCCGCTCGCTCAGGTCCGTCCCCCCGACGGCCAGCCACAGCATCGCCTCCGGCTCGCGTGACGCGACGATTTGGAACGCATTGAGGAGCAAATCGTAGCCCTTGTTCCGCGCCAACCGGCCGAGGGCCAGCACCACCTTGCCGGAAAAACCAAGCCGCTGGCGGATGGCCTTGCGGCTCGACTCGCTGACCGGGAAAAAGCGATTATCGTCGTAGCCGGGCGGGATCATGCGGCATTTTTCCTCCGGCACCTCGTAATCGTGCTGGAGCAGGTCCAGTTGCTGTGGCGTGGTAGCCACCACCGTGTCACAGTCCGCGTAAACCAACCGTTCGTTGAGAATGCGCTTGTTGAAATTGTATTGCTGCTCGAATTTCTTCTCGTCGCCGGGAAAATCCGCCTCCATCTGTTTTTTCTTCCAGGCACCCAGTGAATGCGGGGTATGCAGATGCGGCACGTCCAGCACGTCGCTCAAATGCTGCCCGGCGACTCCGGCGTCCCAGTAATGGCTGTTGATGAAATCGTATTTGAGCTGGTGTTTTTTGACGAAACGGAGGGCATTTTCGCCCCATTCCGGCAGCTTTTCAGACAAATATTCCTTGGGAATGAAATTGCGCCCGCCGCACCGGGCGCGAATCACGCGCACCTGATCGCTGACGGAATCCATCTCCGGCTGGTCTTCAAAGCGCCGCGTCCAGATGTCCACCTCATAACCCAGTTGGGCCAGTTTCCTGGAAAGTTCCAGCACGTAAACCACCTGTCCGCCGGTATCCGCCGCGCCCAACGGCGGATTGGCCGCCACATAACCATGTGTGGAAACCATGGCGATTCGCGGCAGGGAACTCCCCGCATTCAAGATGTCCTTCTCCATGCAACAAAATTCTACGCCTTTTTCCTCGCGAGTATCAACCCTTGAGAAACTTTTTGCGGAAGTTTTTTTTGGCCGTCGGCAGGCCGCTGAATTCAACGGCGGGAGCGGCTGTATAACTGGATGGTTACCAGCGCTACAAATCCCAGCGATAACAAACCGCTCACGGCCAGCACACTGCTGTGTGGGACTTCGGGAAGAAACTGCAGGGAAACCGCGCCCGTCGCCGGACCGGCAAAATTGCCCAAACCGATGGCCGCTTCGTGGATGCCACCGTGCTCGCCCTTGGTCTCCCCTGCATCCATCGAATAAAACAGCGACGAGTAGTAAATCAGCCCGATGGCGGCGCCGAAGAAAATTTGTGCCACGAGCAACACCGCGAGATTCGGCGCGGTGAGAATAAGCACGAACACGATGATGAACGTGGCAAACGCCGTCACCAACCAGCGAAAACGGTAATGCCAGCCGGCCCAAAACCACAACGCGAAGAACGTACCCAGCCGCACGAACCCCCACAGCGAACAAACAAATCCCGCCAGCATCGGCGTGAGCTGAAAGCGGGCCGCGAGGCCGGGTAACAGGGGAACAAACGTGTTGATGGCGATATAAGCGAAGGGATTGGCCAGCCACGCCATGTACAGGAATGCCCTGGCCTTGGCGGGCGAAGGCCGGTTCGGGTCGGGCAACGGTGCCGGCGCGGGTTTGTGTTTTGAAGCCCGGGCGATGTCCTGCGCGTGCCTTTCCAGCCATAAGGTCAGGGCCAGTTGCGTGAGCAAAAGTGCGATGGGCAAATAGAACAAGGTTTTGAACCCAAACTTTTCCACGAGAGTGCCGCCGACGAAAAGGCCCAGGGCGTTTGTGGAAGCCCAGACGACATTGTAGGTGCCGACGGCTCGGGGCAGGCCCCTGGCGTCTTCGCCTTCACTGACGAGCGCCTCAATTGCCGGCCAGAGAAAACATTGGCCGATGGTGAAGAACGCGGAAGCCAGCACGATGCCGGAGGTGGAGTTGAGTTGCGAGCCGACGGCCAGTGACAGAATCATCACGCTGAACCCGACCTTGAGCGACTTGAAATAACCACAGCGTTGCGCGAAACGTCCGGCCTGCCAGGAAGCGAAGAGATAAACAAGCCCTATGGCCGCGGCAAAGGCGAGGTTGCGCTGGTTGCCAAAGCCAAACTGGTCCCGCATGAAAAAGTAGATGTAGTAAAAATAGAAGGACACCGCGAAGGAACCTGCACCTTCCAGCGTGAAACAAGCCGTCTTGAAGCGGTGGCCCCGTTTAATGGTCATGGCGGGTTGGAAATCTCACGGATGGCGCTGCGGCAATACCATTTCACCGCGTCCGACATCGGCGGTTGCAGCTTGTCCAAATCGGCGGCAGAACACCAGCGGATGTCGTGGTGTTCTTCGGCGGCGAGCGCCAGGGTGGTAGGGCGCGTCACTCCGTGCGCGCCGCGATGGCCCACCGGCGCTGCCGGTCGCGCCCAGTAAATCATGCCGATATGTTCGTGCGTGTCGGTGATGCGGTGAATGTCGAGGAAACGAGGTGCGATGAGCGCGCGGGTGCCCGGGCCGGTCGTGGGCGGGCGTTCGCCGAGGAGTTCCACGTCCAGACCACTTTCCTCCCTGGCCTCGCGCAACGCGGCCTGTTCCGGGTCCTCGTCCAGTTCGATGTGCCCACCCAGCGGCAGCCATTTGTCCAGTTTTCGATGCTGAATCAGCAACACCCTGCCGTCGTGGACGACAAAAATGGCGACGGTGAAATCAATTTTTTCGTGAAGGTGGGCCATCGGAATTTATGATTTACGATTTACGATTTATGATTGTAAAAATTTCACCCATCGCGAAATCAATAATCATAAAGCCCACTGTCCTTCGTATAGCCGCCACTACCGCCGCCTTCCGGGCCGCCCATGAAATCGCCGAGCACATCGCCCAGGTCGGCTTCAATTTTCTCCGGGTCTTCGCCGGCTTCGAGCCGTTTGATGGCCATGTCCAGTTCCCTGGGCACTGACCCCGGTGGCATGAGATCTTTCATTTTCTTTATCAGGTGCGCCATGTGTCGCGGATTGTTCTCGTCCAAATGCTCCATATCCCGTTCCAGCTCCATCATGGCGCGCTCGACACGGGGATCGTCCATGTCCGGCATCGGCGGTTCGCCGGATTCGGATTTCGCCGCCGGCTCCTTCAATCCCTTGCTCATGGCGAAGCGGCTGACCTGCTTGGACAACTTTTTATTGCCGCACTTGGGGCAGATCGGCAGGTGGTCGGGATTCGCGCGCTTGGAAAGAAAGCTGTAAATCCTCCGGCACTTCGGACAGGCAAATTCGTAAATCGGCATCGCGATTTACGATTTACGATTTACGATTTACGCACACCAGAAAAAAAGCGAGCCCCAGGAAATCCGGAGGGTCGTCAATCGCATATCGCAAATCGTAAATTACTTCATCCGGTCGAAATTCTTCTGGAGAATCTGCCAGTCTTTCAGGCCCTTGACCTTTTCCATCATGCCGCGCTGGATTTCGGCCTCTTTCGCGTTCTTGGTCGGCTTCTGGTTTTTGTAGAAAACGCCGAAATAACCGGGAAAATCCGCCCCGGCCAGCTTGTACGCAGCCAGTTCGTCAGTCACGTCGTGGTCCTTCGGGACCTCGTTAAACACGCCGCCCTTGCGGGGATTGGCGGCGTCGAACGCGCCTTCGTAAAATTCCACGCATTCACTCAGGCATTCGACGAAACCAAAGCCGTCGTGGTCCATCGCGGCTTCCATCATCGCCAGCACGTGGTTCGGGTTCGTGGACGTGGTGCGCGCGACGAACGTGGCGCCGGCGGCAATCGCCTGTTTCATCGGGTTGATGGGATAATCCACCGCGCCCCACTGGTCGGTCTTGCTCTTGAAACCGAGCGGCGACGTCGGCGAGGTCTGCTTTTTCGTCAGGCCGTAAACCCAGTTGTCCATGACCACATAGGTCAACTTGACGTTTTTTCGCGAAGTATGGGTGAAATGGTTGCCTCCAATCGAAAAGGCATCACCGTCACCGCCGAAAACAAACACATGCAAGTCCGGCCGTGAAAGGGAAATCCCCGTGGCAAACGGCAGCGCCCGCCCATGAATGTAGTGTACCCCGTGTGCCTGGACGAAATAGGGGAACCGGCTGGAGCAGCCGATGCCCGCGATGGTCGTAATCTTTTCGTGCCAGATTTTGCGTTTCTCGATGAGCTTGAAGTAAAGCGCGAGCACCGAGAAATCACCGCAACCGGGACACCACGTCGGATGGTCGGCGGCAATCTCCTTTTTCGTCAGGCCCTTGCGCTCGACGCCCGGTGCCGGGGGCGCAACGGAAGCGTTTTCGCGCGCGGGTATTTCAGCAATGGCTTCACTCATAAAAATAAATCATTCACAACTGTAGGATTTTAGACGGTTTTGGCGGCTCCGCCGTTCGAGGACAATTTCATTTTCACCGCGGCGAGAATTTCCTTCACCTTCCACGTCAAGCCGTCGGTTTTGTTGATGCCCCGGATCCGGGGATCGCAAAAACGGGCGCGCAGCAGGCCGCCCAGCTGTCCGTAACCGTAAAGCCCTTCATCGTTCATCTCCACCACGAACACATGATGGAAGCCGGAGAAAATGTTGTCCAAACCGTTCGGCAGCGGGTTGAGGTGTTTGATGTGGAGCGACGAAATGCTGTCGCCGGCGCCGCGGGCCCGGTCCACGGCTTCGCGAATCGGGCCTTGCGTTGAACCCCAGCCGACGAGCAGGACGTTGCCCTCGGGCGGACCGTAAACCTTCGGCACGGGCACCGTCGCCTGCAGGGCCAGCAGTTTCCTGCGCCGCTTGGCGACCATGGCCTGGTGCATCTTCGGCGCAGCGGTCGGGTGGCCGGCCTCATCGTGCTCGAGGCCGGTCGCAACGGGGTATTTGCCGCTGGCAATGCGCGTGCCGGGCACGACGCGCGGGACCACGCCGTCCGGGGTGGTCAAATCATACGGTTTGAAATCGGGCACCGTCGTCAGGTCGGGTGAAATATCCTGGCAGAGTTTTTCGAGGTTCGGTTCTGGAAATGCCTCGATGCGCGTGGCGATGGCCTGGTCGCTCAGGATGAAAACCGGGACATTGTATTTGCGCGCAATGTTGACGGCCTCGATGGCGGTGTAGAAGCAATCCTCGACGTTCGCCGGCGCCAGCACCACGCGGGGCGAGTCGCCGTGGCTGCCGAAGCGGGCGATGTTCAAATCGGATTGCTCGACGCTGGTCGGCAAACCGGTGGACGGGCCGCCGCGCTGGACGTCCACAATCACCAGCGGCACTTCCGCCATGACCGCCCAGCCCAGCGCTTCGCTCTTCAGGGAAATCCCCGGTCCGCTGGAGCCGGTGACGGCCACCCGGCCCGCATAGCTCGCCCCCACGGCCATGGAGATGGAGGCGATTTCATCCTCGCATTGGACGAACGTACCGCCATATTTCGGCAGTTCACGCCGCAGCAGCTCCATGATGTCTGACCAGGGCGTGATGGGATAGCCCGCGCCGAAACGCACCCCCGCGGCAATCAGACCGTAACCCAGCGCTTCATTTCCATTCATGACGACCTGATGCCCGCCTTTGCCCGGGCCTTCGGTGAATTTGAAAGTCTCCAGCAAATTGCCGGTGTTGTAGGCATAGCCGGCGTGAAACGCCACCAGCGCATTTTTCACGATGCTTTCATCCTTGCCGCCAAAGCGTTCGGTAATCAGTTTTTCCAATTTCGGCACGTTGAGGTCGAACATCCGCGCGATCAGGCCAAGGGCGTAAATGTTTTTGCCCTTGTCCTTGGCCGTGCCGCCAATCGCCTCGACGGCCAGCGTGGAAAGGGGAATGCCGACGTGGTGATAGTCCTTTTGCCATTCGGGCTTTGGTTCGACGTGGTCGGCATCAAAAAGCACGATGCCCCCTTTTTTGAGCGAACCAATGTGATCTTCGTAGGAATGCTGGTAAAGCGCCAGCAGCACGTCAGCCTCGTCGCCCGCGCTCAGAACTTCGCCGGACCCTATGCGGACCTGGAAAATGGACGGCCCGCCGGAAATGGTGGCCGGGATCGTCATGAACGTCATGACTTCCTGTTCGCTGCGGCC
>DATEGR010000089.1:0-27285 GCA_035279985.1 Verrucomicrobiia bacterium | reverse complement strand
TATTCGAGCCATGCTGCTCAATCAAATCGGCCGCGTTGCGGACGATTTGGGCGTCGAGGATCGGCTCGCCTTTCCCGTCGTAAAACGCCGGAATCGGCACGCCCCAGGTGCGCTGGCGCGAAATGCACCAATCCGGACGCGTTTCCACGGCAGCTTTGATGCGGTTTACCCCCCAGTCGGGAATCCAGTTCACGCGGTCGATTTCGGCGAGGGCCTCCTGACGAAATGTAGCCGCGGACGTTAGTCCGCGCTGACTGCTTTCACTTGAAGATTCGCGCCGACTAACGTCGGCGGCTACATGGTCAATTTCGATAAACCATTGATCCATCGCGCGGAAGATGATGGGCGTTTTGCTCCGCCAGCAATGCGGATAGCTATGATGATAATTTTCCTGATGGAGCAAGGCATGACGCGCACGCAATTCATGCAACACCGCTTCATTCGCGTCGCTTTTGCCGTGCTTTTCGAGAATGGATTTGCCGACCATTTCCTTCGGCATCTGTTGTTCGACCGGCAACTCGTTCGTGTAGGCGAACTTGCCATCGTCATCCACCGGCGAATAAATCGGCAGACCGGCTTTCAAGCCGAGATTGTAGTCATCGAGACCATGGCCGGGAGCGATGTGAACGAAGCCGGTGCCGGTGTCGTTGGTGACAAAATCGGCGGCGTAAGCTTTGCCTTTGCGCGCCGGGATGAACGGGTGCTGGTATTCCAACCTGGCAAGGTCGCCGGTTGAAAAAGGCGTTTCCGTGTGATTTACCCAGCCACATTTCCCGGCGACGACGGGAAGCAAATCGCGAAATAAAATATATTTTTCACCGCCGACTTCGACCTGTATGTATTGGAATTTATCGTTGTAAGCGACGGCAAGGTTCGCCGGCAAAGTCCAGGGCGTTGTCGTCCAGATGAGCACAAAGGTGTTTGCCCGGCCAATGACCGGGAACTTCACGTAAATGCTCGGGCTGACATGGTCCTGGTATTCAACTTCGGCCTCGGCCAGTGCCGTTCGGCAGGGAATGCTCCAGTAAACCGGCTTTTTCCCGCGATAAACAAAGCCTTTCTCGACAATGTTGGCAAACAGGCGCAATTCCTCAGCCTCGTATTCCTTGTTCAGCGTCAGGTAGGGATTGTCCCAGTCGCCGAGCACGCCGAGGCGTTTAAACTGGGCACGCTGGATGTCAATATACTTGAGGGCGTAAGCTTCGCAGGCTTTGCGAATGGTCGCGGCATCGGCGCTCGTGTCATTGGCTTTGCGCATTTCCTGGGAAACCTTGAATTCGATGGGCAAACCGTGACAGTCCCAGCCCGGCACATATGGCGCGCTGAAACCGCGCAAGGTTTTGTATTTGACGATGATGTCCTTGAGAATCTTGTTCAAGGCGGTCCCGATGTGGACATCGCCATTCGCGAACGGTGGGCCGTCGTGCAGGACAAATTTCACCTTTGCCTGGGCGCGGGCGGCTTGGATTTTCTCGTAAAGCCCGGCGGTTTCCCACTTCTTCAGGCGTTCCGGCTCTCGAGCAACGAGGTCGGCTTTCATGGGGAAATCGGTTCGAGGCAGATTTAATGTGTTTTTATAGTCCATCGTGACATTCAGAAGGAACGAAGCTAACAGCCGGGAAAAATGGTGTCAACGAACGCGCAGGGCCGGTTCGGACTCGACTTAAAAAAGAAAAACCGGGTCAAACGGCCAGGGGGTGGCCGAGAGACCCGGGGAATTTTCGAGAGTACGTACGTAGGATCACGAAGAACTCCAATCCGGGAGCGTACCAAGACCCGGATCGAAAACTGTTATAGAAATTCAAAGAACGCCGTCGACAGACCCTATATCCCGTCGCACCTTGCAGACATAAAATCATAAATGCTTATTCATGTCAACATGGCTTGGTAAAGTATAAGCAACAATTGTTCATGCCGCCTATCCCATAAGCGTGATCGGCAAATAATGCGGGTTTTCCCGTTCTTTACCAGTTTGGCGGGAGAGGAAACGACAAGTCGAAGATTCCTGTTTACAGGTCAAAATTGACTGATAATATCATTCCGCGAGCCGAGAGAAAGAAAAGGCATGAAGAAAATTGAGGCGGTCGTCAAACCCTTTAAGCTTGAGGACGTGAAATCTGCACTGAACGCATTGGGGGTTGCGGGCATGACCGTTGCCGAAGTCAAGGGCTTTGGCCGGCAAAAGGGGCATACGGAAATTTACCGTGGCAGTGAATATGTCGTGGATTTTTTGCCGAAGCTCAAAATTGAGGTGGTGCTGGCCGACTCACTCGTGAGTTCCGCAGTGGAAGCAATTGTCAAGGCGGCCAAAACCGGCAAGATCGGGGATGGGAAAATCTTTGTCAGCCCCATTCAGGACGTCATTCGCATTCGCACCGGCGAAACGGGTGAACAAGCAGTTTGAACCATTGAACCATGATTGAGCAGAATAAAACCGGCCGGAAGATTCCTGGTCTGAGAACCAGGTTTTGATTTACAGAAGCGCTCAGCAAAATTGTAAAATCATTTTGATTTAGCCGGGTAGAAGGCGGTTGTGAATAACTCGTGAATAAAAGTTAATATGTTGTCCTAGAAACGTCCGGCCGTTTTGCGTAAAAAGTTCGCGTACGCAAAAAGTTGGTCGTGATGTTTCAAAGGTTTTAGAAGACGCAGAATCAGAGTTTTGGTCTTATAATTCGCAACATGTTACAAATCAGTGCATTGCATTGATGTTTGAGCGGCGGTTTCGATGAATAAGAGCGTGGGTGTGAACGCTTTATCGAAACAGTGAGTTTGAAGTGGCGCAAGTGAGCATGGCGGGCGAGGTCAAACGCCAATTTTAGGGCTAGGTGAATAAAACACTTAAAAAACGGGCTTTTTGACAAAACGCAAATGCAGCTTTCGGTAGAAAAAATTTGGAATTCAGCGCGGGAACATCTTCGTTCCAGGTTGAATGCAGACACTTACAACATGTGGTTCGCTCCGTTGCGCGCCAACGCGGTTGACCCCAACTGCGTTACTTTGGAGGTGGCCAATGAATTCTGCGAGGTCTGGCTCAAGGACAATTATCTCAGCCTGTTGCAGGACGCCTTGGCCGTCGCCGCCGGGCGCCAGTTGCAGATAAAATTCAAAATCGTCACCGGCAATGGCGCCCAGGCACTTCCCGCGCCCGCTCCTTCAGCGACGGTTAAACCAACCCGAACGGCCGAGTCCAGCCATGAACGCACGACGCATAATGGGGAAATCAGTTTCAACCCCAAAAACACGTTCGAGACGTTCGTCGTCGGCAACAACAACAATTTCGCTTACGCCGCCGCGCTGGCCGTCGCCCAGGCACCCGGCAAATCCTATAACCCGCTTTTCCTCTACGGCGGGGTCGGCTTGGGCAAGACCCACCTCCTCCACGCCATCGGCCAGCACGTCGCCAGCAACAAGAAGAGCGCCCGCGTGGCCTATGTCTCATCCGAAAAATTCACCAACGAATACATTGATGGCATTCAAAACAACCAATTGGCCCGGTTTCGCAAGAAATACCGCCAAACCGACGTGCTGTTGATCGACGACATCCAGTTTCTCGCGGGCAAGGAACGCATTCAGGAGGAATTTTTCCACACGTTCAACGCGTTGCACGAGGCGCACAAACAGATCGTGCTCACCTGCGACCGCCCGGCGAGTGAAATCCAGGGACTAGAACACCGCCTCGTTTCCCGCTTCGAATGGGGTCTGGTCACCGATTTGCAGCCGCCGGACATCGAAATGCGCCTCGCCATTCTCAACAAAAAGGCGCAGCTCATGGGCGTCACGTTGCCGGAGGATATCTTGAATTTCCTCGCCAGCCGCATCCGTACAAACGTCCGCCGGCTGGAAGGCGCGCTCATTCGCGTTGCTTCCTACGCCTCGCTCACCGGCAAAAAGCTGAGCATCGAAGTGGTCGAAGGTCTGTTGCGCGAAATCCTCCACGAAGAAGGCCGGCTCTCCATCAGCATCGAAGTCATCCAGAAGCGCGTGGCCGAGCATTTCGATATCCGCCTCGCCGACATGACCAGCAAACGCCGTCCGGAAAACATTGCCTTTCCGCGCCAGGTGGCCATGTATTTGTCGCGCCAGATGACCGAAAGCTCGCTCAATACGATTGGCGAGGCCTTTGGTGGGCGCGATCATGGCACCGTCCTCCATGCCTGCCGCCTCGTGAAAGACCGCATGGAAGTGGACTCGAATGTCCGCCAGGTCGTCCATTACCTCGAAAAGCAGTTGATGCGCTGATTCCGCACTCGACACTTTTCGCCCGCCCCTCAACACTTCTGTCATGCCGGTCATTGAAGTCAACGGCCTGACCAAGGCTTTTCGCACTTACAAAAAGCAGCCCGGTTTTGCGGGTGCGGTCAAAGGGCTTTTTCACCGGCAATACGAGCAAACCGTTGCCGTCAACGACGTGCATTTCCGGATTGAACCGGGCGAACTGGTCGGCTTTCTTGGTCCGAATGGCGCCGGCAAGACCACCACGCTCAAAATGCTCGCCGGTCTGCTTTATCCGACGGGCGGCTCGGCCAAAGTCCTCGGTTACACGCCTTGGGAACGCGCTGACGGCTACCGGCGGCAGTTCGCGCTCGTCCTCGGCCAGAAAAACCAGCTTTGGTGGGATTTGCCCGCGCGCGAATCGCTGGAATTGAACGCGAAAATTTATGGTATCCCCAGGGACCACTTCGAGCGCACCGTCGCCGAAATGAGTGAACTCCTCGCCGTCCAGGACAAGCTCAACGTCAGCGTGCGCGAACTTTCCCTCGGCGAACGGATGAAAATGGAGTTGATTGCCTCGTTGCTCCATCAGCCCAAGGTGCTTTTCCTCGACGAACCGACCATTGGGCTGGATGTCATTTCGCAAAAAACCGTCCGTGAATTCATCCGCCGCCACAACGCCGAGCAAAAAACCACCATTCTGCTCACCAGCCACTATATGGCCGACATCCAGGCCCTCTGCCAGCGAGTTATCATCATCGACCACGGCAAAATCTTCTTCGACGGCCGGCTTGACGAAATTGTGGACCGCTTCGCCGATTTCAAATTCGTCACGATTCAATGCGCCAGCACCGAGGCGCACCCGCATGAAGATCTTTCGCGCTACGGCGAAGTTGTGGAAAGAACGCCAAGCGCCATCACCTTCAAGGTCAAGCGCGACCGCGTGATTGCCGTCTGCAAATCATTGCTGGACGACCTGACGGTGACCGATATTGATATTCAGGAAGTCCCGATTGAAGACGTCATCCGCCAGATTTTCGCGCGATGATTTAATCACAGGGCACGGTGCGGTTTGACGCCCAATCGCGCGTTTCCTGGATCTTCTCCCTCATAACCACGGATAAAGGCCGGGTCTGTTGGATTTCAGCAATTAAATCCGGTTGCGTCAGGCCGTGCCCTTGCGCGTGCGCCGTGTACATCGCCGATACGATGGCCTGTTCGATTTCCGAACCGGAAAAACCCTTCGTGGCTTCCACCAGCGTGTCCAGGTCAAATTGCGCGAGCTCCAGCGACCGTTTGCGCAGGTGAATCTGTAAAATGTCGCGGCGGTTCTGCGACGACGGCAGATCCACGAAAAAAATCTCGTCGAACCGGCCTTTGCGCACCAATTCCGGCGGCAGGCGCATGATGTCATTGGCGGTGGCGACGACGAAAACCGGCTTTTTGCGTTCCGACATCCAGGTCAGAAAAGTCCCCAGAATCCGGCGCGACAAACCGTCATCGTCCTCCTGCACGGCCACGCCCTTTTCAATTTCGTCCATCCACAGGACGCACGGCGACATGACCTCGGCGGTTTCAAAAGCTTTGCGCAAATTGCGTTCGGTCTCGCCATAGTATTTGTTGTAGAGCACGCCGAAATCGAGCCGCAGGAGCGGCACGCCGAAAATCGCGGCGGCGGCCTTGGCCACCAGGCTTTTGCCGCAACCCTGCACGCCCAGCAGCAGAACGCCGCGCGGCGGGTCAAGCTGCGTATCGGCGTCACCCAGGAAAAAATCCCTGCGCACGGTCAGCCAGTTCCGCAGCCGCTGCAGGCCGCCAATCTCCGAGAATTGCACGGTTTCATATTCGAACGACAAGACGCCGTCGCGCCCGAGCAGTTCATATTTCGCCCGCATGACTTCGGGCATTTCGGATTCGGAAATCACGCCGTCGTCGTTGATGGCCTTGAGCGCCAGGCGGCGCACATCCGTGGCCGTAAGGCCGACCAGGTTCCGCACCAGCAAATCAATCGCCTTGTTGGTGGTTTGGACATCGCGTTTACCGTGTTCCGCGCCCCAATCGGCGGCCACGTCATAAACGATTCCACGCACTTCATCGGCCGAAGGCAGCGGCAGCCGGAATCGCGCGGTGAACGGCTGCAGGTCCGGCGGCACGGGCATGGTCGACCCCACCAGGACGACGGTCGAATAGTGGTGCGCATACGTCAGCGCAATGTCCTTTAAATAGCGGACGGTGACGGCATCCTCCAAATAGGGATGGAAATCCAGCAATACAAACAGCGAATGAGTGACCGAGTTCTTGATGTAGCTCAAGACCTCCTGGGCTTTAACGACCGACTGGAGCGGCTGGTCGCAGGGATCGAATGCCTGCAAACCTTCGGTGACGGTCCACCGATAAGCCTTGAACTGAAAGCGCTTCGCGATTTGCCGCACCATTTGGACAATCTGCATTTCCTCGCCCGTCTCGACGACAATCAGCGGCGTGCGCGAACGGATGATGGCCTCCAGATCACGGATCGGACTTTCGGTGACCAGCGATCCCGTGTTGGCGAGTTTGGCAGACGGCAAATTCATTCAAGTAACCCCTAAAACTCTCGAAATCGCTTCAGCCTGCAAGAAAAAACGCCTGGTTTTCCCCCTTTTATGGTCGCTTCGACTACGCTGCTTCCATGTCCGGCTTGCGCCGGACAATGGGCTGGGTTTCACCCAGCACGACCGACTGCGTGATTTTCACGTGAACGACGTCACTGTTATCAGGCGCGTCATACATCACGTCGAGCATCAGCCGCTCAATCAGTCCGCGCAGTGCGCGCGCACCCGTGCCCTTCTTGAGCGCCAAAACCGCCAGTTCGCGCAGCGCGTCCGGCGTGAATTCCAGTTCCACGCCCTCCATCGCCATGAGCTTGGCAAATTGCTTCGTCAGCGCATTCTTTGTGTCCGTGAGGATGGAAACCAGTTGATCCTCGGACAATTCGGTCAGCGTGGTCACCACCGGCAGCCGGCCGATAAATTCGGGAATGAAACCGTAGTCCAGCAAATCCTCCGGCTCGGCGCGCTGCAAAATCTGATCGCGCGCGGTGGTGGCATTTTTTTGCATCTCGCCGATGGCGCCAAAACCCATGGTGTGCCGGCCGAGCCGCCGTTGAATGATTTTTTCCAGACCGACAAATGCCCCGCCGCAAATGAACAAAATGCCGGTCGTGTCCACGCGAATGTATTCCTGCTGCGGATGTTTGCGGCCGCCCTGGGGCGGCACGTTGCAAACCGTGCCTTCCAGGATTTTCAATAACGCCTGTTGCACACCTTCGCCGGAAACGTCGCGCGTGATGGACGGCCCCTCGGCCTTGCGCGCGATTTTGTCAATCTCGTCAATGTAAACGATGCCGCGCTGGGCTCGTTTTACGTCGTAATCTGAGTTTTGCAGCAATCGCAAAATGATGTTCTCCACGTCTTCGCCCACGTAACCGGCCTCGGTCAGCGTCGTGGCGTCGGCGATGGCAAATGGCACATCCAGCACCCGGGCGAGCGTGCGCGCCAGCAGCGTCTTCCCGGAACCGGTCGGGCCAATCATCAAAATGTTGCTCTTTTCGATTTCAACGCCGGAATGCTTGCTCTTGCCGGCAGTCGTCCCCGTCTCCGGTTCCTGTTGAATGCGCTTGAAATGATTATGGACCGCAACGGCCAGGGTTTTCTTGGCATGTTCCTGGCCGACACAATGCAAATCCAGCAGTCGTTTGATTTCGGCGGGTTTGGGGACGGTGAATTTCGGCTGTTTTTTCTGATTCTGCAGCTCCAGCTCGCGGTCAAGGACATTTTTGCAGAGGATGATGCAGTTGTCGCAGATATAAACGCCCGGCCCGGCGATCAGCTTGCGCACTTCCGCATGCGATTTGCCGCAGAAGCTGCACATGGTGAGATTATTCGGGCGGGCCATTCTCGTTTTACGCTTTTCGATTTACAATTTTTTACACATTCGCCGATGTTTTTTCCGTCAAACCGGCAATGTCCTTGCGCGATTGCACGACCTGGTCCACGAGCCCGTATTCCTTCGCCTCGTCGGCGGACATGAAACGGTCGCGATCGGTGTCACGGGTGATGTCCTCGACCTTGCGTCCGCAATGTTTGCCGAGAATCTCGTTGAGCCGGTCCTTGAGCCTTAAAATTTCCCTCGCCTGGATGCTGATGTCGCTGGCCTGGCCCTGAACCCCGCCCCAGGGCTGGTGAATCAGGATGCGCGCGTTGGGCAGCGCATAGCGTTTGCCTTTCGTGCCCGCCGCCAGCAGCACCGCCGCCATGCTCGCCGCCTGGCCGATGCAATACGTGTTCACGTCGCACGTCAGAAACTGCATCGTGTCGTAAATCGCCAGCCCGGCGGTGACGCTGCCGCCCGGCGAATTGATGTAGAGATGAATGTCCTTCTTGGCGTCGGACATCTGGAGAAAAAGCAACTGGGCAATGATGATGTTGGACACCGTGTCATCCACCGCCGTGCCGAGAAAAATGATGCGGTCCACCAGCAGACGGGAATAAATGTCCCACGTCCGCTCGCCGCGACCGGTCTGCTCAACCACAATTGGAACCAAAAAGTTTTGCATGGCTAAATAACTACTCCATTTTTCGCGCAAGTAAAGGAGCAAACCTCACGCCAAGGCGCAAAGACGCAAAAGAAATTTATGCCTCCTTACTGGTTGAACACTTTTTCCATATCAACCGGAAGGCGCCGGCAAAATCCCCCGGCTTTCCGTCGATCCAGTGTGTAACCGCTTCCGGCGCAAACCACTCGCCACGCTCGATCTCGTCGGGATGCAACTGGAACGGCCCTTCCGCTTTACACCGATACACCCGGACAAATTCCTGATCCGTCTCCGCGCAGGCGTCTATTTTGAACAGGCATTCCGGCGTTTCTGGGACAATCAATCCAATTTCCTCGCGCAACTCGCGCACGGCACACGCATCGTAATCCTCACCGGAATCCACGTGGCCGGAGGATGAGGAATCCCATTTGCCCGGTTCGCGGTCCTTGGTCATCGAACGTTTCTGGAGGAAAATCTGGCCACGCGAATTGAACACCAGCACATGAATGGCGCGGTGCAACAGGCCCAGCCGATGAACCTCCCCGCGCGGCTTGTGGTCAATCACCTCGTCGCGCTCATTGACGACATCAAAGATTTCCTCGTTCATAATTTTGTGGCCGCGGATGTAAATCGGTGGAAATTCCCGAACTTGCACAAGTGCGGCTATGAAAAAAGTTCCGCTGTCAAATAAACAAACTGTTCCAAACTCAATTTCTCGGCGCGTTCCTGCGGCGGAATTTTCAGTTCGGCAAACGCTTGTTCCAATTTTTCCGCGGGCCAGTCTTCCCGCAGCAATTTCAACATCATCTTTCGCCGCTGAGAAAAGGCGCGCTTCACAACTTTCACAAACACCTCGTGCCGGTTTTCGGACAACAACGGGGTGGCGCGGCGATCCAGAACCACGCAGGCTGAATCCACGTCCGGTTCCGGGAAAAAGCAGCTTTTCGGAATTTTGAAAGAGCTGCGCGGTTCATAATCGAGCTGCACCAGCAACGTCAGCACGCCGTAATCTTTGTCACCGGATCGTGCCGTCAGCCGTTGCGCAACTTCCAGTTGAAGCGTGGCCACGATTTTCTTTGGGGCGCCCGCGCCACAGGCCAGTTCCACCAGAATCGGCGAAGCGACGGAATACGGCAGATTGGCCACCAGTTTCCAATCGCTCCAGTCCCGGTGCGCATGTTTTAGAAATTCCAGCGCGTCGGCGTGCAGTAATCGTAGGACAGGCGTCGCGCCTGTCTCTGACTTCTCATTTTTAGATGGAGACAGGCTGGAAGCCTGTCCTACGTTGAACCGTTCGCTTAAAAATCCGACGAGCCGCGCGTCCTTTTCAATCGCCAAGACTTCACCGGCATTATTCAAAAGCAATTCAGTCAAGGGGCCAAGACCGGGGCCGATCTCCAGGACTTTGTCGGTTTTTGACAATTCCGCGGCTTCGACGATGCGTCGCAGTTGATTGCCATCGTGGAGAAAATTCTGGCCGAGGGACCTGGTCAGTCGGATCCCGCGCGCCGCCAGCAGTTCCCGCATTTCAGAAAGTTTCACCGGGAAAATTAGACAGGGATTTCACGGATTAACACAGATTAAAATTGGCTCCGTGAAAATCCGTGCAATCCGTGTCAAAAGATCAGTGTTTGTCTGTGTTCAAGATCTCCGCGAGCGCATTGATGGTTTTTGCCAGTTGCGCCTTGGTAATGGTCAACGGCGGCGTAAAACTGATGACGTTGGCGTGCTCGCCTTCCGGTAAAAGAATGAAACCCTGCCGCAACATTTTTTTGACAACCCGCATCGCGGCCTCGGTCGCGGGCTTGCCATCCGGTAACTGCAGTTCGACGCCGGCCATTAAGCCCAGACCACGAATAGAAAGGCGGAGTGCGGACTGCGGAATGCGGAGTGAACCCAGCGCGTCCAGCAAAAATTCGCCAAGTTCGGCGCTCCGCCGGCAAAGGTTGAGTCGCCGGATTTCCTCGATTTGCGCCAGGGCCATGGCGCAACCAACCGGATTGCCGAGGAACGTGCTGGTATGAATCGCTTCCCCGCGCGATTCCGGCCAAGCCGCGTCCATAAGGTCCGCCCGACCAACACAGGCGGACAGCGGGAAGCCGCCGGTCAGCGCTTTGCCGAGGCAGATGAGGTCGGGCACCACGCCGGTGTGTTCGCAGGCGAACCATTTCCCGGTACGGCCGAACCCGGTGTAAATCTCGTCCAGAATCAACAACACACCGTGCTCGTCACAAAGTTTGCGAAGCATCGGCAAAAATACCTTCGGCGGGACATTGATACCGCCCCTTGCCTGCACCGGCTCGACGAGAATGGCGCCAATTCGCTCGCGCCGCAAGAGCCGGCCAACGGCCCATTCGACAGCGGCCAGGTCGCCGGCCTTCGATGGGAACGGAATGAAATGCCCGAACTCACGGAGCTGATTGTAGAACGGGCCGCGGAAGAAATCGCGGTGCGTGACGTTGAGCGCGCCGTAGCCGAGCCCGTGATACGCGCCGGAAAAGGCGATGACGCCTTGTTTGCCCATGGCGAGCATGGCCGTTTTGAGCGCGGATTCCACGGCTTCAAAACCGGAATTGCTGAAAATTACTTTCCCAGAGGGACGAGTGATACGAGTCCCGGACTTTGTACGCACCATCGATTTTTGGGACTCGTGTAACTCGTCCTTCCGAAACCGTGACCAGCGTTCGAAGGTGATCCGGCTCAATTCGCGCGCGAGTTCGGCCTTCCGTGCGTGGGGATGCACGTCACCCATGGCATGTGGCAGGCGAGCCAGTTGCCGCTGCCCGGCTTTGACCACACGCGGATTGGCGTGACCGGCGGTGGCCACGCCAAACGCCGCTGTCAAATCAAGATACTTCTTCCCGTTGACGTCCCAAACGTATACGTCCCGGGCGCGTTCCCAAACTATGGGCCAGGAACCGTCACCCTCTACAAATAAAATGTTCCGTGATTCAAAATCACGAAGCTGTTGGAGGACTTTTTTCGTTTTGGACACGATTAATGACTTTTGATTTATGATTTACGATTGCAAAATGTTTTTCTGCGGGCGGGGCAAATCATAAATCATCAATCGTAAATCATAAATTTCTAAACCCCGCGCTGTTCCGGCGGCCAGATCACTTTGTGCAGCTGAACTTGAAAGCGAACCGGCAACGCGTCGGCCATGATCTTTTCCGCCAATTCACGCCGTGAAATCGGCGCTTGTCCCGGCGGAACTTTTTTCAACGACTTTTCCTGCTGCCCGGGCATCAGCGGATGCACCCACGAAACCAGCAACGGACAAATCGCAGCGAGTTCGTACTGCGAAATTTGTTGTTTCGTCCAATCATAATCTTCCCGGGTACCAACGACGAATTTGATTTCGTCGCCGGCTTTGAGGTGCTTGAGGTTTTCCCAGCGGTTGCGTTCCACTTCGCCGCTGCTCGGACATTTCAAATCCACGATGCGGCGTACGCGCGGGTCCACCAGTGAAATATCGTGCGCGCCGCTGGTTTCGAGCAACACGGTGAAGCCGTCGTCGCAAAGCGATTTCATCAGCGGCAGGCAACTTTTCTGGAGCAACGGTTCGCCGCCCGTCAACTCGATGAGGGGAAGTTTTGAATTTTGAGTATTGAGTTTTGAGTTGGAAAACGGTCCGGCCAGATGCTTGATTTCGGACCAAACCTCCGCGAGTGATTTCCTTTTGCCCTCGGTGAAGGCGTAGGCGGTGTCGCAATAGGAGCAGCGCAGATTGCAGGCGGTGAGCCGGACGAAAATGCACGGCAGACCGGCAAAGGTACTTTCCCCTTGCAGGCTCAAATAAATTTCGTTGATGACGAGCGTATCGGACATCGGCTGGCAGTGTAATGTTTTGGTTTTGAAAAGGAAACCCGGGCCGTGATCCAACCTGCAAAAATGGGAGAAAAAGGTCGCCTTTTGAGCATGAAATTTGCTCTAATAAATGTGAATTACTGATGAAAACAATCCGTTGTTTGCGATTGCTGCGGTTTCTGGCGATACTTTTGGGAGGAAGTCCAATGGGTTCGACTGCGCAGGCGCAGCAATTGAATGCCATCGGCGTGACGCTGCTGCGAAGCGTAATCACGAACGCGGATGGCACGGGCATCCGCATCGCTCAACCCGAAGCAAAGGGCACCAACATCCCGCCCGACTTTGAAGTCAACCCGGCAAACGGTTCAGTACAAAAACCGGTCAGTATTTTCATGTACCTGGGCACCAATGGCACCGCCAATGTCTTTCCCAACAGCGTGGGCACGGAGTCGGGTCATGCGGACTCCGTGGCCTCTTATTTTTACGGATTGCCGGGCGGGGTAGCCACCAACGTGGTGCACGTGGACAATTATGACGCGGATTATTTTTATACCAGCATTATCGCGGCGACACTCCCGCCAAACATCAACGATCCGGTCGTCAATCAAAGTTTCATTTTTGGTTACGTTCCCGCCCAGGTAACTGTTGCCCAGCAACAGCAGCTGGATTCGCAGTTTGATGATTATGCGGCCCAATACGATACGCTCTTCGTTTCCGGGGCGGGTAACGGCGGGCCCGGCAGCGGCACGGTGGCGCCCCCCTCGACGTGCTACAATGGCCTGTCCGTTGGCGCTTACGGTTATGTTAACTCGAGCATTGGTCCGACCGAGGATAATGGCCGGGCGAAACCGGATATTACTGCGCCGGCAATTGCGACGAGCTTTTCCACGCCGCAAGTAGCCGGCGCGGCGGCGGTGCTGATGCAGACGGGTTTGCGTGGTGACGGCGGGAGCAAGACCAACGCCGCCGCCGACATGCGCACGATCAAGGCATTATTGCTGAATGGAGCGGTGAAGTCTGCCGACTGGACCAACCATCCGCCATCGCCACTCGATCCGCGTTACGGCGCCGGCCTATTGAACGTTTTCAATTCCTACGAGCAACTCGCCGGCGGCCAGCACGGCTACATCGCCGCGACCAGCGTTCCGTCCGGCAGCGAGCATCCGCCCAATGGCGCAACCGGCACGATTGGCGCGTTGAGCGGCTGGGATTTCAACACCAACACCAGCGGCACCAGTTCCGACGAAATAAACCATTATTATTTCAACGTCACCAACGGTTTCAGCAACGCCACCTTTGCCGCCACGGCAACGCTGGTTTGGAACCGCCAGCAGAACAAGACCGCCATCAACGATCTGGATTTGTTCTTGTACAATGCCGCCACCAGCAACCTTGTGGCAAGCAGCACCAGTCTGGTGGACAACGTTGAACACGTCTTCATGCCGCAACTGGCATCGGGCCGCTATGACTTGCAGGTTTGGAAGGCCGGCGGAATGCCGGGCTTATCCATTGTCAGTTTTTCGGAAAGCTACGCCCTGGCCTGGGAATTTTCTTCAACGCGGCTGAACGCTGCACCCTCCGGCACCAACCTGGTCCTTACCTGGCCGATTTATCCGGACGGTTTGGTGCTGGCCTCGGCGGCCAATCTGGCCGCGCCAGTCATTTGGAGCACAAATTATCCGGCGCCGGTGTTGACGAACAATTTAAACCGGATTTTGGTCAGCGCGACCAACGCCAGCGGGTTTTTCCACCTGCAGCCGCCGTAGGCCGGAGACCGGCACAGCTGGCCAAACTTTAAGCCTGCCGGAAATTCTTTCGGGAAGCGATTTGGACTTCTTCACGAATGACTATAATATTTGTCCCACAGATTTAGCATCATCGGGGATATGCACAATTCGCTGAAAGGGAAAGTCGCACTGGTCACTGGCGCCTCGCGCGGGATCGGGCGGGCCATTGCCGAACGCCTCAGTCGTGACGGAGCGGCGGTTGCCGTCAATTATGCCAGCAACGCCGGCGAAGCGCGAAAGGTCGTGGCCCAAATCGAAGCTTCCGGCGGAAAGGCGTTTGCCATTCAAGCTGATGTCGGGCGTGTGCCGGAAATTGTTCGATTGTTTGATGAAACCATCGCCCGGTTCGGCAAGCTCGATATTCTGGTAAATAACGCCGGCATCATGCCCGTCAAACTGGTCAGCGCCGTCACGGAAGCCGAGTTCGATCGCATCTTCGCCGTAAACGTCAAGGGCACATTTTTCGCGTGTCAACAAGCGGCGACCCGATTGGCTGAAGGCGGGCGTATCATCAATATGTCCAGTTCGACGACGGCGAGAATGATGCCGAACTACGGAGCTTATGTAGCCACCAAGGGCGCCGTGGAACAACTCACACGTTCGCTGGCCGGGGAACTGGGCCCGCGCCGCATTACGGTCAATATTATTTCACCCGGCCCGACGGATACCGAATTGTTCAACGCCGGCAAGACACCGGAACAGATTCAGCAGTTTGCGCGCGCATCCGCCTTTGGCCGGCTCGGCCAGCCGATGGAAATCGCCGAGATGGTTGCGTTTCTGGCGGGCGAAGCCGCCGGCTGGGTCACCGGCCAGAACATCCGCGTGAATGGCGGAATAGCCTGAACCCGACAGAGAACCCGGGCATTGCCACGGGCGCCGGAAATGGCAATCATCCCGCCCACCAATTATTCAATCCATGGTCACACGCACATTTTGGGTTGTGGCAGCGGTGAGCCTGATGCTCGCTGCTCAAAAGCTTTCAGCACAGGATGAAACTTTTCCCGTCGCCATCCAGGTCCACGCGGACCAGCCGGTGGGCGGGTGGAGGCCCATCTGGCGTTTCTTCGGTGCGGACGAACCGAACTACGCCACCCGGCCGGACGGGAAGAAGCTGCTGGGCGAACTCGGCCAGCTCGCCCCGGACCAGATTTTTTTTCGCACGCACAATCTGCTGAACACCGGCGACGGCACGCCGGCATTGAAGTGGGGTTCAACCGGCGTCTATACCGAGGACGCTCAAGGTAATCCGGTTTACCGGTGGACGATTCTGGACGGGATTTTCGACACCTACCGCGCGAGCGGCGTGCGGCCTTATGTGGAAATCGGGTTTATGCCGGAAGCGCTGTCCATCAAGCCGGAACCGTATCAGCATCACTGGACGCCGAAGGCCCGGTACAACGAGATATACACCGGTTGGGCGTATCCGCCCAAAAATTACGCGAAATGGTCCGAACTGGTTTACCAGTGGGCCGAACATGAGGTGGAACGCTACGGACGTGCCGAAGTGACAAACTGGTACTGGGAAACGTGGAATGAGGCGAACATCGGCTATTGGCAGGGTGCGCCGCAGGCATTCTTCCGGCTGCACGATTGCGCGGTGGCCGCCGTGCGGCGGGCGCTGCCCGAGGCAAAGGCCGGCGGGCCGGATTCAGCGGGCGGCGGTACGGGATTTTTCCGTGAATTTCTGGAGCATTGCGCGCACGGAACCAATTTCGTCACCGGCCAGGTTGGCACACCCATTGACTTTATTTCATTTCACGCGAAAGGCGCGCCGGTTTTCACCAATGACCACGTGCGGATGGGCGTGGCAAACCAGTTGCGTGACATGAATTCCGCCTTCCGCATCGTCGCGTCGTTTCCCGAATTAAAGGACAAACCGATTGTCATCGGCGAATCCGATCCGGACGGTTGCGCCGCGTGCCAGGCGCCGCAACTCGGCTACCGGAACCACCCGGTTTACGCCAGCTATACCGCCGAATGCCTGGCGCGCGAACTGGAACTGGCGGACAAATACGGCGTGAACCTCGAAGGCGCGCTGACGTGGGCGTTTGAATTTGAAGACCAGCCGCCGTTTGCCGGTTTCCGCACACTGGCGAGCGACGGCATTGATTTGCCCGTGCTCAACGCCTTCCGGATGTTCAGCAAAATGGGCGGCCAACAACTGGCAACGGAAAGTGATCACTCCGTCTCGCTCGACTCAATTTTGAAAAGTGGCGTCCGCTCCTGGCCTGACGTTTCGGCGCTCGCCGGTCGGGATTCCAACCGGCTATGCGTATTGGTCTGGCATTATCACGACGATGACATGGCTGGCCCGGCGGCGGCGGTGAAACTCGCGCTGGATGGGTTGCCGGTCAAAATCCAAAACGCCCAGATCTGGCATTTCCGCATTGATAACGACCACAGCAATGCCTTCACGGCGTGGCAACGGATGGGTTCACCCCTGCAACCGACGGCGGAACAATTTGTGCAACTGGCAAGGGCCGGACAGCTGGCGGAACTGGCGCCGCCCGGAAAAATCCGTGTCAAAAATGGCCGGACGGTTTTGAAATTCGATTTGCCGCGCGAAGCAGTGTCCTTGCTGGTGATCGAGTGGAGTTCGCCTCAGCCAGGCCGTTGATTCAGCGCGGAATGTTTTCCGATGCGATAGCTGCCGGCGATGGCCTGCGTGACGAATTGTTTCGCGCGCTTCACCGCCTGTGGCAGATTGAAGCCGCGCGCCAGATACCCGGCGATAGCGGCCGAGCAGGTGCAACCCGTGCCGTGGGTGCGAAAGCCCTTGATGAACGGCGCGCTTAAAAGCCATTCCGTCCGACCATCGAAAAAGATATCCACGGCTTCGCGTCCCGCCGGCAAATGGCCGCCTTTGACGAGTGCCGCGCAGCCGAAACGTGCATGCATCTGGCGGGCGGCGGCGCGCAGGTCTTCCACCGAGACCAGTTTGCGTCCGGTCAGCATTTCGGCTTCGTGCAAATTGGGAGTAACGAGCGTCGCCAGCGGCAGCAGCTTTTCCATCAAAATCTTCATCGCTTTGGGTTCTAACAATGGCGCGCCGCTGGTGGCCATTATCACCGGGTCGACCACCAGCGGAACCCGCGAGCGGGCCGACCGCGCTCCGAAAAATCCGGCGACGACGTGGATGTTTTCCGCCGAGAACAACATTCCGGTCTTCACCGCGGCAGGTGGCAAGGCTTCAAATACGGCTTCGATTTGTTGCCGCAAAATCTGTGGCGAAGCGGCTGTGACCGCGAGAACATGTTTCGGATTTTGCGCCGTCAAACAGGCAATCGCGCTGGCACCGTGAACGCCGAGCGCGGCGAAGGTTTTCAAATCCGCCTGGATGCCGGCGCCACCGCCGCTATCCGAACCGGCGATGGTGAGCGCCACCGAACAATGCGTGATTCTCGGCACGTGTTTGAGACTACCGGAATTTGAAAAAAAACGGCACCGAAAACAATAGCGTGCTGGATAACAGGTGAACGGCGCCGAAACGAAGACAATCGTTGCCTCGGTAAAAAACGCCGGAGCATCGGCTTTACTTTAAGCAGTGAGTTGAAGGATGAGGTTGTTCAACTCCTGGATGCGCGGCGGTTTGCCGACCACCGCATCCACCTCCGGGGCAGCCTCCCCGTCATCCTTCATCATGGTTCCCCAGCCAGTCATCATCACGATGGGCGTGCCGGGAGATTCGGCCCTGATGGTTTTGGCCACCTGGTGTCCGTCAATGTCCGGCATCCCCAGGTCCGTTATCACCATCTGGTACGGCTGTTTTTGAAGTATGGCCGCGCGAAACATTTCCACCCCCTGTTTCCCCCCGGAAGCGGTCGTTACCTGATGATCCAGAGTTGTCAGACAATGTTTCAGCAACTCCTGGATCTGCGATTCGTCATCGATGCAAAGGATGCGCAGTGAACGGCTTTGGCCATTGCGCGACAGGGAGGTTGAAACGGTCGTTTGTGATGTTCCTTCCCGAATCGGGAAACTGAGCCGGACGCAAGTCCCCTGGCCAAGCGCACTTTCAATTTCGATGTCCCCATCGTGACGACGCATCATTCCGTAAACCATTGCCAGGCCCAGACCGGTTCCTCCGCGTTTGGCTTTGGTGGAGAAAAAGGGTTCCAGACAATGTTGGCGGGTTTTTTCGTCCATGCCAATGCCGTTGTCCCGTACTTCAATTTGAAGCTGTCGCTCGGCAGACGCGTTTCTCCCCTGAGCCGGGCGGTTGACGGAATGTGTGACCAGGGTGATGAGGCCACCTTGAGGAAGGGCATCCACCGCATTGAAAATCAGGTTGATCAACGCCTCCCGCAAATCGCCCGGCTCACAAAGCAATTGCGGCAGCTGGGGTTCCAATTCGCGCTGCACTTGTATGGAAATTGCCTGCCGTTGCGAGAGGTCACGCCAGCGGGGACGGGTCAGTTCTATCACCTCCTCGATAATCCGGTTGATGTCCACTTTGGCCAGATCCTCCGTATCGGAGCGGCGACGGTAGAACTCCCGCATCCGCGCAACGATATGCGCGACGTCTTCGCCCGACTGATGGATGATTTGGAGATACTGCCGTGCCGCGTCGGGCAAACTTGTCTGGGTGGCGAGCAACAATTCGGAATAGGCGACAATGGGCGACAGGGCGTTGTTGACGTCATGCGCCACGCCGCTGGCCATCTGGCCCAGGGCGCGCAGGCGTTCCTGTTGCACCACCACCTGTTGCGTGCGGCGCAGTTCGTCGTAGGCCTTTTGCACGCCCTCGGTCAGGCGCACCTGGTCATAGAGGTTGCGGCATTGCTCCTCGGTGGTGAGGATTTTCACCTGTAACGCATCCTTCTCGGACCGGACCTCGGCAATTTCCGCGCGTATTTGCTCGGCATTGTAACGGACCTCCTCCATGACCAGCACGATCATGCTGACGGCAATGAATAATTGCAGCACAGCCGCGATAAGAAAACCCGCGTTGTACAGGTTCTGGTATTCCTGGGAAAACGGATAACTTCCGAGATAAATTCCCCAGAGCAGGAAACCCAGCGACAACATGCCCGCTCCGACAAAGGGCATCCGCTTGCGCACCCGGTAAAAACAAACACCGGCGAACACGCTGCTGAGACCAATTAAAACGAAAACCGGCAGTTGAATTTGAAACTGGCTTGAAAGCAGTTCGGGACTGACAACGGTCCAGGCCAGGAGAAACAACATGAACAATCCCAGCAAGGTCTGTCGGACCGGCAAACTCAAAAAGCGGGCGCTGCCCCACAACAGAAATACCGCGGAAATGGCCACACAACATTGCCGGAGCATGAAGATCACGTTGTTGGAGACGACATCGTGCATCGTCAACCCCAGGGTCAACCACAGCGCATAAAACAGCCAGGCCGTGGTCCAGATCGCAAAGTACTCCCGTCTGGTGTAGCGATTCAGATAATAAAACAACCCCACCAATACCCATACGCTAAGCAAGGATACGAACAATGTTGCCTGCAGGTATTGTTCTGAAAAATTCAAATGTACGCTCGCAAATTTCATCTTCCGCCATCCATTGCGCTCCAAACCCGCCAATTTCATCAGATACAGCAAGCGGCGCGCCATTTTCCGGTTCCGGGCGGACGCCATGCCACTTTCTCTTTTGCATCTTTTCAGCCGCAATTATACTCAGGCCATGGACAAAGATCAGGTTGCGGAAATTCTGCTCGAAATCGGAACCCTGTTGGAATTGAAAGGGGAAAATCCGTTCAAGACGCGCGCCTACCAGAACGCTGCTCGCACCGTTGAAAGTTTGAGCGAACCGCTGGCAAAGATCGTTGCGGAAAAACGACTGGGTAAAATCAAGGGCATCGGCGAGGCGCTCGAACAAAAGATCACCGAGCTGGTGGAAACCGGCAAGCTCGCATACTACGACGAGCTGAAAGCCTCGATACCGTCGGGGCTGATCGAGATGCTGGAAATCCCGGGACTTGGCCCCAAAAAGATCCAGGCCCTGAACCAAAAACTCAAGGTGGATTCGGTGGAGAAATTGGAGGCGGCGTGCCGGGCGGGCAAGGTGGCGCAACTCGACGGCTTCGGCGAGAAGACGCAGGCAAATTTGCTTGAAGGCATTGAGCGCCGCCGCACCTACGCCTCAAAACACCTGTTGAGCGACGCCCTGTGGGTGGCCGAACCGCTACTGGAGGTTCTGCGCGGGCATCCGGAGGTCATCCGGTGTAGCGCGGCCGGCAGCCTGCGCCGGTTCAAGGAGGTCATCGGCGATATTGACTTGCTGGCCTCATCGAAAAAACCGGAAGACGTGATTGAATTTTTTGTGGCCCAGCCGGATGTCATCAAAATCACCGCCCAAGGCGAAACGAAAGCGAGCGTCATTGTTCAAGGGGGCATACAATGCGACCTGCGGGTGGTCAGCGACCGGGAATTTCCGTTTGCCCTCGCCTACTTCACCGGCAGCAAGGAACACAATATCGTGATGCGCCAGCGCGCGATTCAGCGCGGCCTGCGCCTGAATGAATACGGCCTGTTCAAATCCAAAACCGAAACGCGCGACCCCAAATTACTTGTGCCGTGCCGGGACGAAGCGGAAATTTTTGCCAGGCTGAACCTGCCGTTTGTGCCGCCGGAGCTGCGTGAGGATCATGGCGAATTCGACGCCGCCGAGAAGGACGATTTGCCCAAGCCCGTCGAATGGACGGACTTGAAAGGCGCACTCCACAATCATTCGATCTGGAGCGATGGACACAATCGCCTGGAGGAAATTGCCGAATACATGGAAGGACTGGGATTGGAATACTGGGCAATCACCGACCATTCAAAATCATCGGTCCAGGCCAATGGACTTGATGCCAAACGCGTCCGCCAACAACTGAAAGAAATCGGAAAGATCAACGATCAACGCGCTGAACGGGGCAGTGAATTCCGGCTCCTGACCGGTTGCGAGGTGGACATTTTACGTGACCGGCTGGATTTTGACGATGAGCTGTTGGCCGAGCTGGAAGTGGTGGTGGCGAGTTTGCACGTGCCGGCCAACAACGAAGCCGAAAACACGAAACGGCTGATTCGCGCGGCGCAAAACCCTTTCGTCCACATGATTGCCCATCCCACCGGCAGGTTATTGCTTGAGCGCGAGCCTTATCCTGTCAACCTTCAGGCTGTGATGGATGCTTGCGTTGAGACAGGCACTTGGATTGAGTTGAATTGCAATCCGCATCGGCTCGATTTGGACTGGCGGCTTTGGCCTTACGCAAAGAATAAGGGAGTTAAATGTGTCATCAACCCGGACGCGCACCGAAACGAACACAGCGGGTTCCTCCGATTTGGCACTGGAATTGCGGCCAAAGGCTGGTTGGAGAGGCAGGATGTGATAAACACATCTCCCCTCCCAGCCCTGTTGGAAAAGCTGAAGTTTAAGCGTCGGAACGGCGCCTGAAAACCAATGCGTTCCAATGAAATTATGAGACTTTAATTGCCGAAATTGTCACAGAAAAAAGCAAAAAATGATGTTTGACAGGATTCCGGTTTTATTGATATTTGAACAGTAGTCAAATTGGTCGTGAAATTGTCGTTTGTTGTTTGAATCCTTGCACATCAAAAAGATGTCAAGTAGTGTAGCGGTATCGAACATAGCCCTATGAGAAAATTTTTTGTCTGTGCGGGTCTGGCCCTGGCCGGAACGACCAGCCTTCAAGCTGCTTACGCGCCGGATTTAAACCAGATGGAAACCGCCAAGCTGTGGAGTGTGTCGGGCACCTTGCGCGGTTTTTATGATG
The DNA here is from genome assembly GCA_035279985.1 of Verrucomicrobiia bacterium. GTDB lineage: Bacteria > Verrucomicrobiota > Verrucomicrobiia > Limisphaerales > UBA11358 > UBA11358. The sequence goes on along the minus strand of DATEGR010000089.1, from coordinate 5,158 downwards.
ACAACTACAATACCGCGCCTGCGGGGCCGGCCAAGCGCAACAGTTTCGGATTCGAAGTCAGTCCTTCCGTCAGTTTGAACGTGCCGTTGCAACAAACGGAATTGGGTCTGAAATACACCTACGGTTTATATTACTACCAGGATCGGGAACAAATTAACGGAAGACCGATTGATCAGACTCACCAGCTTGATTTGTGGGTGGACCACGCGTTTACCGAACGCTGGTCGACGAAAGTACAGGACACGCTGGCGGTGGGTCAGGAACCGGAGTTGATATCCGGGAGTGGCGCTGCTTCAGTGCTGCAGCGTGTGGAGGGGAATAACGTTCACAATATGGGAGCCATTTCTCTGGACACGCAGTGGACCCGGCTCTTGGGCACGGAACTCAGTTACCAAAATAATTTTTACGACTACCAAAACAGCGGAGGCAATGGATCACAAATCGGTAATAGTGCCAGTCTTGCCGGTTTGTTAAATCGGCTTGAACATAATATCTCGTTGAATGTGAACTGGCGGTTACAACCGACTTTGCTGGCGTTTGTCGGTTATCAATACGGCCAGGTTAACTTCACCGGGAATGAAATTATTTCTGGATTTCCAGCGACCCTTGGTCCGACAACGCACAGCAATAACCGGGACAGCCGGTCGCAGTACGGGTATCTCGGTGCGCAATATAATCCGCTGGATAATCTGATTCTTGCGGGACAGGCGGGCATTCAGTACGCGGATTACTACAACCCGGTGCCCGGCACCCCGTCAACCAGCCAAGTTTCCCCCTATGCGAAACTATCAGGAACCTACACCTATTTGCCGGGCAGTTACGTCCAATTAGGCTTTACTCAGTCGCGGAATGCCACGAGTGTTGTGGCTCCGACCGCGAGTGGTAAAGTCACCGAGGACGAGGAAAGCTCGGTGGTTTATGGCGCCCTTAACCACCAGTTCTCCCCGCGATTGATTGGCAGCCTTACGGGCCAGATCCAATACTCGACTTTCAACGGCGGCGCCGTTGACGGTCTGTCGCAAACCTGGTATCAGGCGGGAATCAACCTGGCTTACATCTTTAACCAGCATGTTTCGGCTGAAATCGGTTATAATTACGACGATGTCTCCTCAGCCGGGGCGTTTTCGCCGGGCTATGAACGGAACCGCGTTTACCTGGGTGTCACCGGCACTTATTGAGCAGAAAGCATTGCGTGAGATGTTTTGAACGTTAGCAGGGGAGCGAGAGTCTTTACTCTAGCTCCTGTTTTTTTTGATTTATGGATTCTTTCAAACCCGACTCGATGCAGGACGCCAAACTGCATTTTTTGGACTATTTGCGCATCTTGCGCATCCGCAAGGCCATCATCATCACCGTCTTTTTGATCACGTTTACCATTGCCACCGTGGTGACGTTCATTTTGCCCGAATCCTATTCCAGCACCGCCCGCATCAAGATTGAACCGGACACCATTGCCGATATTCAAGGGGTCTCTGCGGGACCCGGTGATGCCACTTGGGCCCCTTACGATCCTTACTTCATCCAGACCGCGTTTGAAATCATTCAGGATCAGGTGGTGCTCAACAAGGTCATCGCCAAGCTGGATTTAAATGTCGAATGGGGAAAAAGGTACAACGGCGGCGTGCCGATGCAGACTCAAATGACCATGACCATGCTCAAGCGGCGGCTGGCGCTTGACCCGGTCCGCAACACCAAATTAATCGAAATTACAGTTTATGATGAGGACAAAAACATGGCGGCGAACATTGCCAATGCCATTGTGGAGGCGTATCGCGATTACCGGCTCAGCCTGCGCACGGAACAGACGCAACGCGGCATCAAGGCCTTGCAGGATCAGTATGAGGAGGACGAAGCGAAAATCGATGCCGCTCAGCAGAAAGTGGATCAGTTGCGCAGTGATCTGCACGTCAATGATTACGATCCCAACTCCACCGCTCCATCCCCCACCCTGACCGCAGAGGAATTGCGGGTTTACAACAACCAGATGATTGAGGGTGAGACGAAATACGTGCAGTTGGAAAAAGAGGTGACTGAGCTGCAACCGCTGGGCCCGGAAAAATTAAGAGAAATTCTGCCCACGGTGGTCCAGGACCCGACGCTGTCTGATTTGCTGGTCAAACTGAACACCGCCAAACAGAGTTTTGTGAGCTTGAAGAACGATTACGGGCTGGCAAATCCGGATGTCACCCGTATTCAATCCATGATCGATGAGTTGAACAATGAAATCAATGACCGGGTCAGTGGCATTATGTCGGGCCTGACCAGCGAGATGCACTCGCAGAAGGCTTCTTTGGATGCGTTGACGGATTCGGTGAAGGAGGCAAAACAGAAAGACCTGGACGACGCCGGGAGAACCCAGCCTTATTGGGAGGCAAAACGCAAGCTGGAAACCATGCAGGATTTTCACAGGATACTGGCCACCAAGATCGAAGCCGAAAAAATTGACATCCAGATTCCCAAGACCGGCATGGTGGAAATTGTTCGCCGGGCCGAACCGGGTAAAGACCCCGTACGCCCGAACAAAACTTTGAACATTGTTCTGGGGGTGGTGGTGGGACTGATTGTCGGCATCGGTCTGGCTTTCTTCATTGAATACCTGGACACCAGCGTTAAGACCATTGACGAGGTGGAACGCGCATTTCAAGCGCCGGTGCTCGGGGTCATTCCGCAGAACGTCGGTTATTTGCTGGAGGAAGGGCCGGACAGCCAGCATGCCGAAGCCTACCGCGTCTTGCGAACTCATTTTTTGTTCTCCCGGAAGGACGACAAGCTTAACAGCATCGTCATCATCAGCGCGGGCATGGGTGAAGGCAAATCCACCACCGCCCTGAATCTTGCCACCGTCTTTGCCCAGGCGGGCCAGCGGGTCGTGATTGTGGACTCAGACCTCCGTCGCCCCACCCTCCACAAAATACTTCGTGTCAGCAATAATGTTGGTTTGACCAATTATCTGTTGAAACAAAATTCACTGGAAGAAGTCATTCAAACCACGCCGGTCCCCATGCTCGATTTCATGGCCAGCGGCAAACTGCCGAGCAGTTCCATGAGCATTCTCAATTCACCGCAGATGAAGGGCTTGATCACAGAATTAAAACAGCGCTACGATTTTGTATTTTTCGACTCGCCGCCCATCCTGGGCGTCAGTGACGCCGCCGTGCTCGCCAGCGAAGTGGACCTGGCCATTCAAGTCATCCAATATCGCCGGTACCCGCAACCAATGAATATTCGGGCCAAACAATTGATTGAAAAGGCCGGCGGCGACCTGGTGGGTATTGTTCTTAACAACATCACCATGTCACAGGACGAAGGCTATTATTACTACTATTCACGCAACGAAGACGAAGTGGAAACCACGCCTCAAAGCCCGACGGACGACCCGAATAAAATCGGTATCAAACAAAAGTATTGATTCTGCGGCCAATTTGGCGAGGATTGTCGGTAATGAAACTGCTTTGGATTCTGTCGCGCGTGAAATGGTCGGGTTTGGGGTTGTTGCTGGCCGGATTCATTCTCGGCGGATGCTCATCGTCATCTGAAGAAATTCTCTTTTCTGACAGCCCTCAGCCGCCTTCGGCCTTGGCGGGAACGGAAACCGGAACCGGAACCGCGCCCGCGGACACAAACGCGGGTGATTTGACGGCTGCCCGTTTTCACGTGGGAGATACGGTGACAGTGGACTTCTCAGGCACCGTGACACCAATCCCGGAAATTGTACAGACCGCCACGGAAGAGGGTACCATTACCCTTCCCTACATCGGCCCGGTGCGGGCGGTTGGCCTGTCGTCGGGTGAATTGCAAAAGGAGATTCATGACCTTTATGTGCCTAAATATTATGTCCGGCTGACTGTTACGGTGAGCGGCCAACTGCGCTTTTTCTATGTTGGCGGAGAAGTCAAACTGCCCGGTCGCCAGCAATATGCCGGCGAAATCACGGTCACCAAGGCCATTCAGGCTGCCGGCGACTTCACCGACTTTGCCAATCGTAAGAAGGTCAAGCTCATCCGCCACAACAGCGAGGTCATCACCGTCAATTGCGTCAAGGCCATTCAAGACCCGACTTTGGACCCGCCCGTTTATCCCGGAGATCAAATCCAGGTCCCACGCCGGATTTTCTGATGATTGAGCTCCACATTCTGGCAGGAAAAAAGGCGGGCGGCCAAATGGTCGTCCGCCGTTTTCCTTTTCGTATCGGTCGCGCCAACGGGAACGACCTGCAACTGAATGACGATGGCACCTGGGATCAACATTTGACGTTGGAATTTCACCGGCGGGAGGGTTTCAAGCTCGCCGCTGCGCAGAACGCCCTGGTCATGGTCAATCACCAACCCGTCCAGGCCGCCCTGCTCCACAACGGTGACATTATCACGCTCGGCTCTGCCAAACTGCAATTTTGGCTGGCCGCCGCCCGCCAGCGCGGCTTGTGGTTGCGGGAAAGATTTGTCGGGGCGCTCCTGGTGATTGTCTTGCTCTGCCAATTCGCGCTTATCTATTGGCTTTTGGGACTGAATTAATGGATTGGCGGATTATTGGCCAGATGCGACGCGGCTGTTTACACCAATCCAGCAATCCAGTCATCCATTAATCCATTCCGCTAGTGCCGGAAATGCCGCACGCCGGTGAACGCCATTGCCACGTTCCGCTCATCCGCCGCTGCGATGACTTCCGCATCGCGCACTGAGCCGCCCGGCTGAATCGCCGCCGTCGCGCCCGCTTCCGCGGCCGCGATTAATCCGTCGGGAAACGGGAAAAAGGCGTCGCTGCAAACCACGCTGCCTTGGAGCGAAAGTTTCGCCTCACCCGCCTTCCAGACCGCAATCCGGCTCGCATCCACGCGGCTCATTTGGCCCGCGCCAATGCCCAACGTCCGGCCTGCCCCGCCACCAGCGGGGTCCGCCGCCACATAGACAATCGCATTCGACTTTACGTGCTTGACGACGCGCCAGCCGAACAGCATCGCGCTCAATTCCGACTCGCTGGGCTGGCGGCGTGTGACGACTTTAAAATCCTTCGCCACCGTCGTTTTCAAATCACGTTCCTGAAATAAAAAAGAATCGGCGCCAACGCTGCGCACGTCCCAGGGCTGCGCGGTGAGCGGTGATTTTAACGCCTTGAGCAATCGCAAATTCTTCTTTTTTTGCAGAATCACCAGCGCCTCCGC
>DATEGR010000088.1:0-6208 GCA_035279985.1 Verrucomicrobiia bacterium | reverse complement strand
CACGCGGATTGAACTTGGATTCCCGCGCCAACTGTTCCCACAACTTTTTCTCCGCGTCAGATATTTTTGCTGGTGCCACAACCTTCGTGACGACCATCAGGTCGCCGCGGCCGCCGCTCCGGTCGGGCAGACCGCGTCCACGCACGCGCAGTTTTTGTCCGTTTTGAGTTCCGGGCGGAATCTTGATGTTGACGCGTCCGTCGAGCGCCGGCACCGAAAGGTTTGTTCCGAGCACCGCCTCCCACGGCGCCAGGTCGGCTTCATAAACCAGGTTGTGACCCTCTACCTCGAAGTCGGGATGTTTAGCGAGTCGTACCCGCAGGAACAGGTCGCCTGCCGTGCCGCCGCCGCTGCCGGCCTCGCCGCGACCGGCGATCCGCAGGCGCTGACCTTCGGTCACGCCGGGCGGGATCTTGACCTGGTGCGTTTCGGTTTTGACGGAGCGCCCGACGGTATGACGAACGTTGACGGGCCGCACCGAACCGTGCATCGCTTCATCCAACGTCACCATGATGTCGCCTTCAATGTCCCGTCCGCGCTCAGCCATTTCCGGTTCTTCAATATTTGAAAAACGGCCAAAGCCGCCGCGCCGCCCGCCCGTCGAGCCAAACAATTGTTCGAAGAAATCGCTGAACCCGGTGCCGCCGAAACGAAATTCAAATTCGTCACCGCCCTGCCCCCGGCCGTGAAACGTCTGGCCGCCGCCGAAACCTTCCCAGCCGGGCGGCGGGCGGAATTCAGCGCCGGATTTCCAGTTCGCGCCGAGCTGGTCGTATTTCCTGCGTTTTTCCGGGTCGCTTAAAACCTCGTAAGCCTCGTTGAGCTCTTTGAATTTTTCCTCGGCCTTCTTTTTGTCCCTGGCCACGTACGGGTGATATTCCCGGGCGAGCTTGCGAAACGCTTTTTTTATTTCGCTGTCATTCGCACCGCGCGGGACACCGAGAATTTCGTAGTAATCTTTATATTGAACGGGCATACGACGGGGGAGAATTTGCCCGTTATAGGAAATTTGTCAAAAGTTTGCCTTACCGGCGCGGGCGGCTAATTCGTCTGTTTGGTCGTATTGTCCACGCTCAAATAAGTCGTGCCGGAGAAGTCGCCGTTGCGACGCCATATTTTCAAAAGAATGTTATTACCCTTGGCCTGGGTGCAAAGCTTGACTGCTTCCTTGGCATTGTTCACCGGCTGGCGGTTAATCTCCACGATGACGTCACCCTGCTGCAAGCCGGCATCGGCGGAATTGGAGTCCGACCCGACCTCCGTTACCAGCGCGCCATGGACGCTGTCGGGGATTCTCAATTCCTGTCGGGCCTGCTGGTCCAAATCCGATACTGTTACTCCATCCAGCGCGTCGGTGTTGGCCGATCCGGAGCTGTTCTGGCCCTTTCCATTCTGGCTGATTTCACCCGGCAATTCAGCCAGCTTGACGGTGAAGGATTTCGGCTGTCCGTCACGAATCACCTTTACCGTCGCCTCCGTTCCGGGCGAGCTTTCCGAAACCATCAACTGCAGGCTGTTGGGATCAGTTATTTTTTTGCCGTTGAACTCCACAATCACGTCGCCGGATTTAATGCCGGCCTTATCCGCCGGACCATTGCGCGCCACGTCGTTGACCAGCGCCCCGTTTTGATCGGGCAAATGAAAGTCTTGAGCCAGGTTCGGCGTTAGGTCCCGCAAATAGATGCCCAGGTAACCGCGCGTGACCTTGCCGCCCTGAATCAACCGGTCCATGACATGACGCGCCAGATTGACCGGCACGGCGAAACCAATGCCCTCGTTACCCGCGCTGGTGCTGTAGATGAAGGTATTGATGCCGACCAGCCGGCCTTCCGCATCCACCAGCGCGCCGCCGGAATTGCCCGGGTTAATGGCCGCGTCGGTCTGGATAAAATCCTGATAATTGGGACGGCCCGTGTCTCCGCCAAATTGAAACCCGCTGCGGCCGAGCGCGCTCACAATGCCCATGGTGACGGTCTGTTCCAAACCGAAGGGATCGCCAATGGCCAGAACCATGTCACCGACCTCCAGTTGATCGCTGTTGCCCAGGGTGATGGCCGGCAAATCGCTGGCGTCAATTTTCAACACGGCGACATCCGTCGGCGGATCGGTGCCGATGACCTTGGCGCTGTATTCCTTATCGCCACCGGAGGAAGTGACCTTGACTTTGATTTCATCGGCTCCCTCCACCACGTGATTGGCCGTCAGGATATAGCCGTTGGGCGAGACCACGACTCCGGAGCCAAGGCTTTCCTCCCGGCGGGTGCGGGGCTGATTGTTTTGCGGCAATTGGTCGCCAAAGAACTGGCGGAAAAACGGATCATTCAGAAACGGGTTGCGATACTGGCGCAAATGAACAATGCGGGTCGAATAAATATACACCACGCAGGGAGCCGCCTTTTTGATGACCGGCGAAAAACTCACGCCGGGCCGGGCATCGCGATCGAGCGGTGTCGAATCCACCTTGATGTCCGGTCCGGTTTCCCGTCCCCAGGAAGTCAGATAAAAAAACACCACGATGGCCAAAACAACCATCGAAGCGGAAAAGACACCTATTAGCGGTCGTGAAAGACGATTCATAAATTTACCGAAACAATTCATGGAAATTGACAGCGCAATCGCCCGGGCGTTCAATCCCCTCCACCGGCGGCCAGCGGACCCTCAACTATTTCGCAGGTTGTGACTGCTGCTGTGCTTTTTGCACGTCCTCGGGTTTTATGATTTCAACCTTAGCCCCTTTTTTCATTTCTTCGGCCGAAGGCACCTTGATGATGTCACTGGTGACCGGCTGAGGATGCTCGATCGCCAGCAGTTCGACCGTAAAAATCAAAGTGGAACTGGGTTCAATTTTTGGCGGACGGCCGTAGGGACCGTAAGCCAGCGCCGACGGAATAAACAACTGCCATTTGGAACCGAGCTTCATGTGCGTGAGCGCCTCCGTCCAGCCGGGTATGACGCCACCAACGCGAAATTGCGTCTTATCGGAACTGTCAAAGGTGGTGCCATCAATGAGTTTGCCTTCATACCTCACCGTCACGGTGTCATCAGCCGAGGGTGACGCGCCGCTGCCCTCGGTGATGACCTTGTATTGCAGACCGTCCGGCAGGGTAACGACTCCTTTTTTTCCTTTGTTCCGGGCCAGAAACGCTTCGCCGGCCCGCGCGTTCTTTTCACCGAGTTCCTGGCGTTGCTTTTCCCGTTGCGCGGCAAGTTGTTGTGAGAATTGAGTCAGCGTTTTACGCACATCCTCCGTGGTCATCAGCGTAGCGCCGCCGGTCTGCGCATCCTTCACCCCTTGTACCAGCAGCTTAAAATCCAGGTTGGTCACGTCGTCGGCTTTCCAGCGCTGGCCCAGCATCATGCCGATGGCGTAACTGACCCGCGACGTGTCGTCGCCCAACACATTGGTGTCGCCGGCGAGCAACGGCGTCACGACCGATAAGGAAAAAACAGCGGATAATATAATGGCTTTCATGGTTGATTTACGCGCTCATTTTGAGGATTCGCCCCCAAATTGCAACCCCCTTTTAATTTCGACACCACCGCATGCAAAATGTTTCCCCAGTGCACGAATCCTGCTATAGTCAGCGCGACTAGTGCAAACAATAACGTGCCATTCTGACAATCACAACTCTTCCCGAGGTTCGGGCTGGAAAATTTTCGCGTTGCTCGCGTTGGGGATTTTCCTGCGTTTCAATGCCGGGGCGGCGGCGGACAATACCAATGTCCCCCCCCCGCTGGCGGCCGGCCCCAATGATGGCCGTATCGCTTATGTCACAGCGCGTCTTCTGGAAGAATATCATTACTCGCAGCACCCGCTGGACAAGGAGATGTCGGAGAAGTTTTTTGACGGCTACCTGGATTCCCTTGACCCGCAACATCTCTTTTTTTTGAAGTCGGATATCGCGGAATTCTCGCACTATCGCACGAACCTTGACAACCTTACCATCAACAACCGCGGCATAGCCGATCTCACGCCCGCCTTCCAGATTTTCGAACGTTTCCTGGAACGCCTGAAGCAACGCGTGGCCTATGATGAGAAACTCCTGAAGCACGACCGGTTTTCCTTGAATACCCGGCAAAGCGTCCTCCTGGATCGCCGCGAAGCTCCGTATCCGAAGAACCTGTCCGAGGCACGGCGTCTCTGGCAGGAGCGGCTGGTTTACGACTATTTGCAGGAGGTCCTCGGCCGCAGAATTTCTCCCACCAACAGCGGGGTGATTTTGCCCCTGCCCAAATCCGCCCCCAAGGACATCGCCGACAAACTCACGCGGCATTATCACTGGCAGTTGCACCTGTTTGCCACCTGGGACAACAACGACATTCTGCAAACGTATCTTAACGCACTCACCCACGCCTATGATCCGCACTCGGATTATCTCAATGTCGGCCATGCCCAGGACTTTTCCATCGGCATGAGCCTGGCGCTCTTTGGTATCGGCGCGGAACTCCGTTCCGAGGACGGCTATTGCACCATTGTTTCACTGGTCGCCGGCGGTCCGGCGGCCAAAAGCAAGCAAATCAAGCCGCAAGACCGTATTATCGCCGTCGCCCAGGGCAAGCAACCGCCCGTGGATGTGGTGGACATGGACATTTCCAAAATCGTCCAAATGATTCGTGGTCCCAAGGGCACCGAAGTGCACCTGACCGTCATCCCGGTGGACAAACCCAATTCACGCCGTGTGGTGACCCTGATTCGCGACGAAATCAAACTGGAAGACCAGGAAGCCAAGGCTGAACTGATTGAAATGCCCGATGACCATGGCGGCACCAACCGCCTGGGGGTTATTGACCTGCCATCCTTTTATGCCACGGTCGATCTGCCCGGCGACAATGGCGACCTGTCCCAAAAAAGCACCACCGCCGATGTCAAACGACTGATTAAAAAGCTCGAACAGGAAAGCGTCAACGGCATCATTCTCGACTTGAGGAATAACGGTGGCGGGTCGCTGGAGGAAGCGGTCGATTTCACCGGCTTGTTCGTCACCAATGGACCGGTCGTGCTGGTCCGCTCACCCGACGGCCACGTGGCGGTGGACCAGGACACGTCCACTTCCGCCCTTTATCGCGGACCGCTGGTCGTCCTGGTCAATCGGTTCAGCGCTTCCGCCACCGAAATCGTGGCCGGCGCATTGCAGGATTATGGACGCGCCTTGATTGTCGGTGACACTTCCACGTACGGCAAAGGCACAGTACAAAATTTAAATCCGTTGCATCCGTTCATCTGGTCTCCCAATGAATCGGCTTCCAATGATCCGGGCACCGTCAAAATCACCATCCGCAAATTCTATCGCATCAGCGGCGCCTCCACCCAGTTGAAGGGGGTCACCCCCGACATTGTGCTGCCGGACACGCTGAATGCTTCGGCCGAGATCGGCGAAAGTTCGCTGCCCGACGCGATGCCGTGGGACACCATTGCCAGGGCGGATTACAGCGCGCTGAACCTGGTGGAGCCTTATCGGTCTGAATTGCGCAAGCTGTCTGATGCGCGCGTGGCCACCAATCAGGATTTTATTTATATCCGGCAGGACATCGATGAATTCAAAAAGTCGCAGGCCGACAAAACGGCCTCGTTGAATGAGCAGGAGGCGCTCAACCAGGCGGAACAAAACGCGCTCCGCCAGAAGGCGCGCGATGCCGAACGCGCTCAACGCAAGGCGCCCGATGAAAAAATCTATGAAATTACGCTGGAGGACGTCAACAAGCGCGGCCTGCCGCCCTTGCTCTGGCCAACGAATTCCATGGCTGAGGCAACCAACCGGGCAACGGTCCGAGGGGGCGCAGTCAACCGGCTGGCCGCGCCCAATGCCCTTTCCACGACTCCGGGCCTTGCCGCCGGGCAAAACAATCCAGCAACGGCGGATCCCTGGCTTTATGAAACGGAGCATATTCTCGAAGATTATGTCTCGCTCATGAAGACAAACGAGACCCGATCCATCATCGCCAGCCACTGAATGGATCCGCGCGGAGCCCAGGTCACCTGCCCGGCCTGCAAAAAACCGCCGACTGGTTGGCCACGCCGTGGGGCCCGTTTTGATCGAAACGTTGCAGGTTGACTGATCTCGGCAAATGGCCCGTCGCCGAACAGGTCATTTCCGAACCGTTGCGGCGGAACATCGGGAGAAATCCGGCGGCCTGCCGGCCAATGGACATTCAGACCAGCTGACAACTGACACCGGTATTCCGTCACTTCCAATTATTTTACAGACGA
>DATEGR010000087.1:0-6373 GCA_035279985.1 Verrucomicrobiia bacterium | reverse complement strand
TGCCAAAGGGGTTTTCCTGTTCGCGCAGGAACTTTTTGATCGTGTCATTGAAACATTCCGTGTGCCGGCGGTAAATCTCCGTGGCATTCACGCTCAACGGGCTGTCCACGAAAATCGGCACGCGCGGCAGGCAGCCGCTGTCCGTGATCTGGTGCAGCACATAGACAATCTGCTGGGTGCGCCCGACGGAAAACGAGGGGATGATGACCCTGCCCTGCTGATTGAGCGCGCCGCCAACGAGCCGGCAGACGGTTTCGTCGGCGTCCGTCCGCACGGCATGTTCGCGGCCGCCGTAGGTGGATTCGATTTGCAAATAATCCACATTTTCGACCGGCACGGGGTCGCGGAGAATTTCATCGCCGCCGCGGCCCACGTCGCCGCTGAACAGCCAGCGGAATTTTCGTCCGCCTTCGCTTATGTCCAGCACCACCTGCGCGGAGCCGAGAATGTGCCCGGCGTCCTTGAAGGTAACGGTCACACCCTCGACCGGCGAAAAAGAATTGTCGTAGGGATGGCCGGCGAGTTGTTTCACGGCCTTTTCGGCGTCGGGCACCCGGTAGAGCGGTTCGACGGGCGGCTGATGTTTTTTGGCGCGCCATTTGGAGACGAAGAGCGAGTCCTGCTCCTGGATGTGCGCGGAATCAATGAGCATGATGCTGCACAGGTCGCGCGTGGCGCCGGTGCAATGGATCGGGCCGTCGTAGCCCTGTTTGGCGAGGTTCGGCAGATTGCCGGAGTGGTCAATGTGCGCGTGGCTCAGGACCACGGCGTCAAGCTGGCGCGGGTCGAAGGGGAAGCAACAATTGCGCTGCGTGCTCTCCTCGCGATGGCCCTGGAACAAGCCGCATTCGAGCAGCAGGCGTTTGCCGTTGACCTCCAGGAGGTACATGGAGCCGGTGGTGGTGCGGGTGGCGCCCAGAAAGTGGATTTTCATGATGATTGACGATGGAAGTTTTACGATTTACGCAATGGTGCTGTTTTCGGATGAACTCGTATATCGTCAATCATAAATCGTCAATCACGAGTGCCGGTAGGTGATGCGCGCCTTGTTCAAATCGTAGGGTGACATTTCGACGTTGACCTTGTCGCCGACGCTGATGCGAATGAAATTCTTCCGCATTTTGCCGGAGATGTGCGCCAGAACCTCATGACCATTCGGCAACGCCACCCGGAACATCGTGCCGGGCAGCACTTGCGTTATGCTGCCGGACAATTCAATTGGTTCTTCTTTGGGCAAAGTTGAATTTGCAGACACTAATGCCAGCCGACGGGCCTGAAATCAACCCATTTTTCGCCGTTAAAATCGCAGTGGACATTTGCCGGCAATTCGCTAAATTCAGCGGATTCGTTATGAAAAGTGAAACCACCAATACTGTTTTAACCCTGCTGCTGGCCGTCGTGGTGCTGGCGAGCGTGCTTTTCGCCCTGCAAAGCATATTTCGCTCGCGCCAGCTTCGCAACCTTCAGGCCCAGACCATTGCCTGTCAGAGCAACCTCCAACGTTTGAATCTGTTGCTGAACGAGGCCCTCGTTTACGGGAAAGTGCATCCGGATATCAACCACGTTATTCAACCTTTTGAAGCGAAACCCGCGACCCGTTGATCACCATGAACGAACCTCAAACGACCTCTCCCGCCCCGGATGATCTGGCCAGCCAGGTTGCGTCGCTGCGCCGTCAAATCACCCACCTGCTCCTGGTGCTGATTGTTATCAGCGGCACACTGGCGACGTATTTATTTTATCAAGCGCACACTTTTGGCAACGACCTCGCCACATTGGAACCGCAAGCCCGCGAGGTCATTCAGAATTACAATAATAATCTCCCCCATATCCAGAAATTCGTCCAGGCGCTCGTCACTTACGGCCAGGCGCACCCGGACTTCCAGCCCATTTTGAAAAAATACGGCATTCCGCTGACGCCGTCCGCGGTCACCAATTCCGCGGCTAAGCCGTAACCGCCGCCAGCCGCGCGCCGCAGTTGGGGCAGAAATGGGATTGCGGCGGGCAGCTTTTCCCGCAATCCGGGCAATCCACGTGCGCATTCTTATGCTGCCGATGGATCATCAGATTCCGGATGTAGGGAATCCAGGTAAAGAGATAAGCGAAGATGAATACGGAGTCCTCCTGGTGCAGTGAATAGGTCAGGAGCAGGAGTGAACCGGTCAGGCTCAACCACCAAAACGCCGTTGGCACGACGACCTGCCTCTTTTTTTCAGTCGCGTACCACTGGACGAAGAAGCGCGAGAAAAACGTGGCGTTGCCAAGCCAGCCAATGATTTTCCAGACGCTCCAATCGATGCCCAAAAGTTTTCCGTCGTGCCAGATGAGTTGGGTCAGCCAATCCATAATGCGCCCAGCTTACGCGTCGTCCACACCGGGCGGAAGCGCAAAAGGAAGACTCCGGCTTACGTCCGCGGTTGGGTTGCCACCTGCCAGTTTGAGTCCTGCTTGACGTAAAGCGTTTGCGTCGGGAACGCGAAACTGATGCCTTCGGCGTCGAACCGCTCCTTGATGGTCAGATTGAGTTCCTGCATCCCGGCCAGGTATTCCTTCATGTCGGTGGAATTCCACCAATGCACCACCAGGATGTTCAACGCGCAATCGGCAAACTGGTTGAAGCTGAGAACCAGGTCCGCCGTTTTGGGATGGGCCCGATAGATTTCCTCCAGCAATTGCACGGCGCGTTTTACCTTTTCCGCCGGTGTATCGTAGGTGACGCCGATGTTCATGGCGGTTTTGATGGTCGGACGGCGGGAGATGTTGATGAGGGTGGCATTGCCCACGGTTTTGTTGGGGATGGTGACCAGATAGCCGTCCAGGCTGCGCACCTTCGTGCTCCGCAAGCCGATGCTCTCGACAAAGCCGTCCGTGGCATCGAGTTGAATGCGGTCGCCCACGCGAAACGGCTTGTCCAGAAACACCGCCATGGCGCCGAACAAATTGCCCAGCGTGTCTTGTGCCGCCAGGCCCACCGCCAGACCGCCGATGGACAGCGACGCGATGGCGGCGGTGATATTCACGCCGATATTGTCCAGCGTCACCAGCGTCGCGACGGCCACGACGAAGACTTTCAGTGTCTTGCGGATGACAGGAAAAATCTGCTCGTGAAACTCCCGGTCTGCATCCGCCACGATGCGCAAATGCCAGTAGCCCATCAGCAGATCCACCAGCTTCATGATCGTGTAGGTGATGATGGCGGCCACGGCGACCGTGAACCCCTTGTTCAGGAAGTTTTGAACCAGGGGCGGCCACTGAAAGACATTCAGTCCGATGCGCAGAAAGATGATGAACGAAATAATTTTGATCGGCCCGTTCAGCAAATCGAGCAGCAGATCATCCAGCCGGGTTTTCGTTTTCGCCGCCCATTTTTTCAGCCAGACGCGCGTCAGGTAATCGAGAAATTTTGAAACGTAAAACGCCAGGAAGATGTAAATCAGGGAGAAAAGGTACTTCCAAAAAGCGTTTCCCAAAACGGGATATTCCAGAAAGGGCCAGTCCCGGGCCAGCTTGTGGATGAACGGCGGCGATTCCAGTTCGTACGCCAGCAGGTTGGTGTCGGGCCGGTCCACTGCCACAGTGGAGGTGGCGGGGGTATTGGTCAGGGCGGAACGCAAATCGTTGGTGGCGCCGGCGGTTGAGTTCGTCGATGCCGCGGCGGCCCGGAGGGACCAGCCCAGGACCAATAAAAGCGCCACCAGATAAACGCGGAAAAAAGTTTCAAACTTTAATTTCATGTTCCCATTGAAGCGTCAGCGCGGCAAAGGAACAAGCCTTAATCAAGGTTCGACGATTTGAAAACATTCCGCGGCCCGGGGTCCCCCCGTCAACCGCCGGCGACGATTTTGACAATCTCCAGCCGGTCGCCCGCGTTAAGGGTGCGTTGGGAAAATTCCGATGGCGCGACCGCCTCGCCGTTGTGCTCCACCACCACGCTGCGCGGCCGGAGCTTTTGCGCGATGAGAAACGCCTCAATCGAGCACGGCAACCGGGCCTCGAGGGGTTTGCCATTGGCGGTGACACAATTTTTGCTCACGAAAACAAATGGTCAAATTCGTTGTGCGTGCCGATCCAAATCCATTCAATCGTATCTCCGAAACGAACGCCAACCGCGCGATACTGGTCATTCACGCGCACTGACCAAATGTCATCGCGGCACCGGAGTTTTTTGAAACGAAGCGACGGGTGATTCGGGTTTTTCTCGAAGACGCGATAGACTTCGCGCGCACGGGCCTTCACCGGCAGCGCGAGCCGGTCGTACGCACGCCAGAAGGCAGGGCGGACTTTGGAAGTCACAATTGATCGAGGTCGAGTGGTCCGGCTTCGCCCTCGCGGAGCGCGCCGGCCACAAACGCATCCAGCTTCGGGCGCGGACGCGCGTCATCGAGGATACGTTCCCACTCCAAATCACCAGCCTGTTGTTGAAGAAAACGGGCGAAATTCATAACCTCCCGTGCTTTTTCTTCGGGTAATCCGTCCACGATTTCCACCAATTCTTTGGCAACTGCAGTCATATTGAAACCTTAGCTCCAGGCTTTTTGTTTTTCAACTGCCAACCACAGGGATTCAACCATCCCTGTTTGCCGGGGGACGTTTCACTCCGTACGCGCCATTGCGCTCCACCACCACGCTGCGCGGCCGGAGCTTTTGCGCGACGAGAAACGCCTCAATCGAGCACGGCAACCTTGCTTCAATTTGCTTTCCGTTGGCAGTGACAGTGGTCATTTTAACATTGGACCTGCTTTGTAGAAAAGATCGTCCGTCCTCGAAGGCAGCCATTCGCTCGCCCCGCCAGCAGAGCGCGGGAGAGGGAGATCAACCGCCGGTGTTCATTCACATCCAATATCTTTTCTACCAAGCACATTGGACATCCAACCTTTAACGCCCACCCGCGAACGCCAAACGTTCAAAGTTTGAGGTTCGAAGTTGAGCGTTCGATGTTTCCAATTTCACGCCGTCAGCGCCAGGTCCCAATCCTTCCAGACCGGTTCGTAGCCGAGCTGGCGAACCCGTTCGGCCACCTCGCCCGGCGAACGTTCGTCAGCCACGTCAAATTGTCCCGTCGCATTGGTCAGTGGGTGGGGCGAGGCTGCGGCCGGGCCGCCCGTTTTAGATTCGGCGCGCGCGGACGCTTGTCCCACCGTTGCCCATTCGCTGGCGCCAAGTTCCACGATGCGTCCGCGCACAGTCTGGTGCAATTTTTCCCGGCCCGCGCCGGTGTAGCCGCCGGGTTCGGTATGACTGCCCGCGCTGATCAGCGTGATGCCCAGCGGAATCAGGCCGTCACGCAATTTTGACGGTTCACGGGTGGAAAGCACCAGACCGGCATCGGGGAACATGATGCGGAAGGCGCAGATGAGCTGGGCCAGATCACGGTCGCTCATGTGCGTGAGCGGCTGAAATTCACCGGCACAGGGACGCAACCGCGGCAGGGAAATGGTCAATTGCGCCTTCCAGCAATTCCGCAACAAATAATCCGCATGCGCGGCGACACTGATGGCTTCGTAGCGCCAGTCGGCCAGGCCGTAAAGCGGGCTGATGCCGAGCCGCCGGAAGCCCGCGGCGTAAGCGCGTTCCGGTGTTTCGAGCCGCCAGTCAAAATTTCGCTTCGGCCCGGCGGTGTGCATTTGCGCGTAAACGGCGCGGTCATAGGTTTCCTGATAAACCACCAGGCCGTCCGCCCCCGCCGCCACCAGCGGACGGTAATCCGCTGTTTCCAGCGGTCCGACTTCCAATGACACACTGGGGATTGCCTCATGCAGCGCGCGAACACAATCTTCGAGGTAAGCCGCCGAAACAAATTTCGGATGCTCACCCGCGACGAGCAGGACATTGCGGAACCCCTGTTGCTTAAGCGCCCGGGCCTCGCGTTTCACCTCATCCAGCGACAGGGTGACGCGCAGGATCGGGTTATCGCGCGAGAAGCCACAGTAACGGCAGTTGTTGACGCATTCATTGGAGAGATAGAGCGGGGCGAAGAGACGAATCACCTTGCCGAACCGTTGCTGGGTCAATTGGTGCGAACACCGGGAAAGCGTTTCGAGCAATTCCGCCCCCGCCGGCGAAATCAAATGCGCAAAATCCGCCAGCGATAACCGCGGTTTGGCCAGACTCGCGCGCGCCGCTGACGCGTCCACCCGCAATGATCTTTGTACCAGCGACGATACCGGCAGAGAATTGAACTCAGCAACAAAACTCATGTTTTAATCATAACAAGCCAGCCCGCAAAGTCGAGTGAACGAAGCGTGGGAATGGATTGTCTCTTAAAATGAAACTCAAGGACAAGGGAGTGCAGCCCGGTTTGGAGATCCAGGTAACTGCCGGGGTGAGGAGACGGACGTGCGGTTCGCAGGCAAATCCCACCTCCACCGATTGG
>DATEGR010000086.1:0-5968 GCA_035279985.1 Verrucomicrobiia bacterium | reverse complement strand
GGTACCGGGTGCGGTGCGCTTGGGGATACTTTTGCGACGCGAAATCCCGGTGCCGGCGAGGACTTCACAGGCCTGGCTGCGGTGGTTCAACTCCGCCTTCGCGTCGCGATTGGGTTGCAAGCATTGCAGCGATGCCGCGGTCTCTTAAACCGCAGAGCACGGGGCAGCACCGTGGCAACCCACCATTTTGCCGATGTGGCTCAGCAGCGACAGGTGCTTGCGCACGGCCATGGCGCTTCCGCGCTTAGCGCGTTGGTGGCACGCAATTGCTCTCTCCATCGGCCCCATTTTGCATCCGTGGTGAAATTACAATCATCCTCCGCTTCGAACGGAGAGTCTGCAGGTGGGAATGGAGATGGAGTTTTCATCGCGAAAGAAAGCGGCTGAAGATGCTCAAAAACTCCGCCGACGGAATGTTGTAACATGGGGACATCGCGAACTTTGCTACAAGACACCCAATGGGCTAGTAACAATTGGCGGTGGAATACTGTCACGTTTCGCGAATGACTTAACCAGTCCGCTTGCTTTTATGAAGTCCATCTTTCATGCAGAAATGAATGCGTTATGAACACCAAAGATTTTCTCGGACTCGGCGTGCCATTGGGACAGGCAACCCACCTGCAACGGATTTTTGTTGCCCAATTCATCCTCGGCACCGGTTACAAGTTAATCATTTTAGCCTGTGGACATTGATTGGATGGGGAAATGTTGGTGACAGCCTTACCGTGGGATAACCATACTGTGACGTCATGACGGTTCAAATTAATGCCATTCGCTGGGGCGTGCTCGGTTATGCGCGTATTGCCCGCGAAAATCTGATCCCCGCCATCCAGCGATCGTCCAATTCGGAGTTCCATGCCATCGCTTCGCGCGAGGAGGCCAAACTGGCCGAATGCCGGGCGCGGTTTAAGGTGGCCAAAACCTATCACGGTTACGACGAACTCCTGCGCGATCCCGAAGTGGACGCAGTTTACATTCCGCTGCCCAACGCATTGCATTGCGAATGGACGATCAAGGCCGCCGAACGCGGCAAACATATTCTTTGCGAGAAACCCATCGCGCTCAACGCAGCGGAATGCCGCCGGATGATCGCCGCCTGTGCCGCCAACCAGGTCATGCTCATGGAAGCGTTCATGTATCGCTACACCGACCGCACCCGCAAAGTGCTCAGTGTCCTGCAAAGCGGCGTGCTCGGCGAAATTAAATTTGTCAGTTCAACCTTCCGTTTCCTGCTCGCCAACCCCGCTTCCATCAAGCTCAAACCCGAACTCGGCGGCGGCGCACTCTACGACGTGGGCTGTTACCCGGTCAATTTCACGGGGATGGTAGCGGATGAGATCGCCCGCAGCCAATCCGGCAGCCCCAACCGGCCTGGCACACTGCCGGAATCCGTTTCAACCGAATGCGTGCGGGTAAACGGCATTGACACGATTTTTTCGGCGCTCTTGAAATATCCGTCCGGTCTGGTGGCTTCGTTGAATTGCGGATTCAACGCCCACAAACGGATATTTTCAGAGATTGTCGGGACCAAAGGCGTGCTGGAAATTCCCGACACTTTTCTCGATGATGCCGGCGTACTGACCCTGACGATCGGCGAGGAGCGGCGCGAAATTACGGTTGAGCCGAGCGACCGTTATCGCCTCGAAGTGGAGGATTTCGCCGAGGCCGTCTGGCGCAAACGAATGCCGCAGCTCGGCCTGGACGAAACCGTGCGCAATGCGGAAGTCATGGACCGGCTGCTGGCGGTTGGCAGCTAAAGGCTCTTACCCGGCGGTGCCTACCGCCCGGCGGGAACGAGAGTGTTTCTTTCCAGTGCGACCTCCGGAGATTTTCCGAATGATCTTCGACGAAGAAGTCCTTTTCGGCGGCAATGCGAACATTCCTAAAGGTGACATCCCTGGCATAGGCACAGGTGACACCGTTGGTGCCGGAGAGAGCGAGATGGTCGAGGGTGACATTCCGGATGGGGCACTCCGAAGTATCTGGTCAACGGCTTTTCCATGATGATGTGCTTCCCGGCATCGGCCGCACGAATCGCAAATTCATGGTGCAACGCCGGCGGCACGCAAATGTCCACCACGTCAATATCATCCCGGGCCAGCAACGAGTCGTAGTCTTCGGTGACAAACGAGATCCGGGCTTCCCGCGCCAGCGCCTCGCCGCTTTCCTTTGTCCGGGAGCAAACTCCCCGGATCGCCACGAGGTCCTCGGGCATTCTGGCGTAATTTGCCAGATGCATCCGCGCCCCGTAGCACGCGCCCGCCATGCCAATGCCCAGCGTCTTCACACAAGAGTTCCCGTCAAACCTGCTTGCGGTGAACGTGATATTATTTTCCAGTCAGATCAATATATCCACAGTGCATCCCACAATTGGTTCCTCGCAGCCGGCCGGAAACCAGCGCAGCGCAGACCATCACAGTGAAACAAACTGAACCACCGGCAAGCAAAGAGAAATTGGTTCGCAAATTTGGACGTTGGAAAAGTCAAAACCGGACAAATAATCGGCTAATTTGCGAATTGCTTCTGACCAGATAAAACAAAGCGAAGGTTGTTCCTGACACAACCTTCGCTTCACTACTTTCTTTTAAGGTTTGGCGCCTGAAACGAATCAGGCCCGGCGGAAAATACGGCGGCGGCCGAGCAAGGTCATACCGCCCACGAGCAACATCGCCCAGGCCGAAGGCTCCGGAACGACGGTTAAATTGTTGAAGGCAACGTCGCTGCCATTGCCTGCCGCATTATTGAACACGTCAATTCCCAGGAGAGATCCAGAAAATGTGCCGCTCCAGCTGTCGGTACCCGCGACCGCGCTATAGGAGTTGGCACCCGTGACCGTGAAGGAAATGTTAAATGCAGAATGGTATTGATAGCCCATACTCCCGGCGCTTACATCGCCACCGGATCCGGCATCGCTGTAAAAATAGCCGCTGCCGGTATAATAAGGATTAGTAGCATCTGGCTCCGCACCATAAATCCCGAAGGTAACCGCTGCTCCAGAGCCGTTCAACAAATCAACCCCGACGTCGGTATGAGGATTCGTGGCTGACATCTCAAAAGCGAGGGAGACCGTTTGCCCGATGGCCAGGGCGCCACCGTCAAACATGTGGGTATCGGTAATGGTTCCGATCACGTTGTTACCATCCGGATAGCTATACATCTGCCAATAATTGGGGATCAGAGTCCAGGTACCAAACCCGCTGCCCGACCCGCCGACACCCTGAGTCTGCGTCCAAACCTGAACCGGAGTGGAATTCTGATCAACTCCGTCCGGATTGCTGCCCGGGGCGCCCGTGGCCGTATAGGAAACAGGGGTGGACGCGGAGGCCATACCGGCGGCACCAATGATACTAAGGAGAATCAATGCGGCTTTTTTCATAATTTTTCAGGTTTGGTTGATATTCGATTTGTCCTCCACTGCCTGCTCGGGTAGCAAAGGGTTACCCCTACTCATATCATAACCTTAATGGCTTGAAACCCCTCTTTCGGGTGGGTTTGGCATCTTCGCTGTCACAGGGCCCAAACATCGGAAAAAGGACCATATATTTAAAGCGGCGTTGCAGTGGCAATTGGTTATGAGCCTTTCCTTCAACTCCCGGCCCGGGTTCAAGCTATAAACCAACTGAAGAATTCACGCCAAAGGACTTCGTGGTCTGCCACTGTTGCCAGTCGTTCGAAATGGTGGACAATGAATCTGCGGAAATATTTGGCGTCGGTGGCCAATAAATCGGATCATACCAGCCCCAGCCGTTCGGAACCAAACCGGCGGTGGCCTTGTATGCCCACATCGTCCAACTCATGCCGGCAGTGTTATAGTCGTTAATGGAATAGTCGTAGCAAGCGGCACCGTTGCCCATGTCGTTCCATTCGCCGATATAATCGGGCACGTTCCAGGATTTGTGGTTATTGAAATCCGTCACTTGATTGTCGGAACCCGCCTCACATTGAGCAACGGTGCCGCCCCATTGATATTCGTGCATGGAATAGACGACGTTGGTCCAGCCATACACGGACGGGGCGGGCAGCATGCTCCAATTCCAGCTGCCGAAGGTTCCCTCCATGATGATGATATGGCTGGCGTCAGCGGCGCGAACGGTCGCGTAAAGGTTGGTATAGGCAGGCCAAACAACGTTGGTGGTGGTATCATGATTTCCAAAGGGTTCGTTGATCAAATCATAACCAGCCACGGCGCTGTTGCCTTTGTAATGAGCGGCAATTTGCGTCCACAGGTAGGCCGTCTCACTTTGATCCGTGCTGCTCGTCCAGTACCGATTTTGATTTTGCTGGCCGGTGGAATCGGAAGTGCTCTGGCCACCAACCACGCCATGCAAATCAATAATCACATAGAGGTTGCGGGAAGCACAATTGGTGACCAGCCAGTCCAGCACGGCGAAGGCATCCGGGCGCCAACCCGAACTGGTGGTATTGGTAATGGAATAAAAGTTGCCCCACCAGACGGGCACCCGCACGCAATTGAAGCTGGCGTTGGTGATGTTATCGAGGTCGGCCGTCGTAATCCAGTTGGTTTGATAGGTTCGGATGAGGCTCTGTTCGCTGGCGACGCCGAAACGATGGTCAAGATTCGTAATGACGCTGTACGTGTCCGGCATGCTGCCGCTGTCCAGCGGACACATCCATTTCTCCATGATGAACCACCCGCCCAAATTGAGGCCTTTCAACTGAACCGCCACGCCGCCGGCGTTGACAATGCTGGTGCCGCTGGTGTGCAACAGGCTGAAGGCGGCCGTCGCGTTGGTGGATATTTGCACGCGATAAAAACGGCAGCTTCCATTGGCTGAATCGGCCACCGACTGGATTGCATTATTGCCCGAGAGCGGGCTGTTGAGAGGAGTCCACGTGGCATCCGCCAGCGCATTCTTGTATTGCGCCTGATAACTCAATCCGGACTGGGTCATAAAAGAAATGATGACATTCGTGCCGGAGTAGCCCGCGTTGATGGCAAAAGGGACGGCTTGAAGTTGAAATCCATTAACGTCCCCCTCCGCACTACCGTTTCCAGTCCAGGTAATCACCAAATTCCCGGCGCTATCGGACAGGGCTGAAATGAAGTCCACATAATCAATGCCCGGGATTAATGTGTTACTGGAACCATTCCAGGTACTGCCCTGGCTGTTGCCGTTGACGGTAAAATAGGTTGTGCGACCGGCGGCGGGGACATTCGCGGCATTATACAGGACCAAATTATACGTCGAGTTTGCTGCCAGACCCGAAAGCGTGATGGTTTGCGGGATGCCATTATTATAGAGATAGTTCTGCATCAGAGCGTTGTAAGGAGTGCCGGCAAATGGAGTGGAGCCGCCATAATCGTTTACATTGTATCCGCCGGCGGAGGTGAAGGCCATCGTAACCCCTGAATTGCTGCCGTCGGCAGAGATAAGAGGGATCGCACTGCCGCTGCTTGCGCTTATTCCATTCCAGTGGTCACCGGCTGCTCCAAGAACACCCGCACCTGACATGGTTGGACCAGGATTTGGGCCGCCCCCCGAGCCGGCGCTGCTGTTCTCAGTAAAATTAACATCAATGAGTTGGGCATGGAGCCTGCCGACGCCTGAAAAGATGATGCCAGCCAGGAAAACAGCGCGAACGCAACATCGCCGGGTAACTCCATTTAGCGCATTTCCCCAAAAGTAATTTTTTTCAACGACTTTAACCATAATTCGATAATCCGGAAATAATTCAGTTTACATCAGCAGGGAGGCCATGTCTTTGGACGGCAGAGCTATCCTTGCCCTGCCGGTTCGAAATTACCAGCGTGATGATGGAACGAGCCGGGCTGTCAGTTCTTGCGGATTGACTTCCCATGCAAAGATAAAAGGGCTGTGCTGTCTCCGAGGGATTCATCACAATCACCGCGATCGTGCCATCCGGGTTCAAAAAGGCGGTCGTCAACAAGTCGTCATCCGTCGAAGAACTGATGATCCGACGCGCTCCCGGCCGGATGAATTTGGAA
>DATEGR010000085.1:0-3447 GCA_035279985.1 Verrucomicrobiia bacterium | reverse complement strand
AAATTAGCCCGGCGTAGCCGCTGCGCTTTAACCCTGGGCTAATGTCTGTAGCCCCGTTGGGGCATTTCAATTCGTGTGGTTCGCGTCTTTCGCGGTTAAAGATTTGGGACTCGTGTAACTCGTCCCTCCGAATCCGTGTTTATCCGTGTGAATCCGTGGTTAAGCCTACTTCCACTCGCACAGGCTCTCGACGTGCGCGGCCGAGCCGTCGCGGAGCCAGCCGTCCAGGTGCGATTGATCCTTGAGCTGCTGGCCGCGCAGGCGCGGCACGGCGATGTATTGGCAGTTGATTTCCGGCAGGGCGGTCATATCGGTCCACAGCTTCTCGAATTGGGCCACCGGGAAAATGTCCTCCTGACCGTGGCCCCAGCGCTTTTTCACATCTTTGAGCGTGACGTAGGTCGGCAGTCTTAACGCCAGCGAGCGCACGGCGTCCGTAACCTTGTTCGGGTCGGCCAGGTCAGCGCGGGTGAGTTGAAAGGCCGCCAGCAGTTTCTCCACGTCAATCCAGCACGTGTTGGAATTGTAGTAGGACAGCGCGAATTCGTCCTCTTCGCGCGGCATGGCCAGGCCTTCGACAATGCGGGTCTGCCCGTTTACGCGCGCGAGGCCGCCACCGCGATCTTCAATCCGCCGCGTGATGACTTCAAACGTCAGGCAGCCGCCGAGTTTCAGGTGCAGGCCGAGCGTGGCCGGGTCAGCGTCCGCGCCTACGGTGTCAATGTTGTGCAGCATCAGATGCTTCAACTGCGGGCGTTCTTTCAGCAACCGTGCCAGCGTGCCGTTGCGGAGCAGGTTCGGGATTTCAAACCAGTGGCCGACCGGATGCAGGCATTGCAGCGGCACATTGTCGCTATAATCGCTGCCTTCGCCGGCCTGTTGGGCCCAGCCGATGAGTGCGTGCCGCAGGCTGTCGCGGACTTTTTGCGCCTGTTCGTCGAGGATTTGCTGCGGCAATTCCTCCCACATGAACCGCAGGTCGCGTTCCATGGGAATCAACCGCAGGCCGACGGAGCGGCCTTCCGACAAAAACAACGGGCCGTCGTAACCGTAAAATTCTTCACGCGCGAGAAATTCCTCGGTGGGCCGGTGCGAAACGTAGCTGGTGGTGATGATATGTGGCAACAGCGGGCCGGCCAGTTTTCCAATATGGCGGCTTTTGGCCAGATGCACTTCCAGAAACGTGCGGTGCCGTCGGCCCAGTTTGCAGAAAGGATGCAGTGCCTTGACCGTGCCCGCGCCCTGCGTCCAGCGGCTGCCCGCGCCGGCGGCGAGCGTGACGACGGCGACTTCACCCGCTGTCAACGCAGCCATTCCGGCATCGTGATATTCCTTCGGCAAACCGCGCGTGGCATCGAATACGTCTCCGTCGGTCACGTCCTGGATTTGGGTGCTGACCGGCAGGCGGTTTTGCGCCAGGCCAATCCGGCCGCCTTTGAGGTCGGCGCGGATTTGTTCGTGTTGGGTGCGGTCGAAGCCGTAACGTTCGAGCAACGCGGGCAGCGAGGTTTCGCCGGCCTCATCGCTTTTCAGGCGCGGCAGCAGCCGGTCGAACAACGTTTGCACCATGCCGCGCAGTTCGGGTTTGGTGCGGCAGGCAGCGCCGAATTTGTCCAACTCGGCCCGACGCAAGGGCGGCAATTTGTAGGCCTCCTGCCGGAGCAATTGCGGCATGATGAGCGCGTAATAGCCTTGCGGCAGCAACGCCGACGCGCCCGGAAGCAAATCCGCCCAGGTGCCCTTTTCATTGATGGCGAAATCGTACACGACCGGTTCCATGGCGAAGGGCAGGGCGTGTTCGAGTTCGCGTTTGGTCTGTGACATCAATTCCTGCAGGCGTGTCTGGCCGGCCGCTTTGTGCGCGGCGTCAAAAATAAAACCCATGCCGCCGCCGGACATCCCGCCGAGCATCCAGAAACCGAGGAAATTTTTGCCGAACTCGCCTTGCACGCACTGGATGAGGGTTTCGGTGAAAAGATTGGTGGCCCAGGGAATGATGGTTTGGATCGGGCCGGAAAAATTCCGGGTGGTGGCGCCGCCTAATGCCGCCACGTCTTCACGGCGCAAGGCGGAAAGCACTTCCTCCAGGATGGCCAACATGCTCAGGCGCGCCTTCCACTCCGCACCGGAGCGCAACAGATATTTTTCCGTCACCATTTCCAGGATGGGCCCGACGTTCTGGGCCATGCCGCCGTGGACCAGCACGAGGCTGTCCTGCAATTTCCGGCGCGCGGCGGGCGAGACTTCGGCAGCATCCAGGATGCGATGCCGCGGCATCAATCGCCCGCGGCTGATGCCGAATTCGGGGTCCTCTTCGGCGGCGAGCACGCCTTCAATCAGTTTGATGCCGGGCCACACGCCGCCGGAATCCTGCCAGCCGCCGCCGGAACCGCCCAGCCATTCGCCGAGAATCGCGCGCGCCAGCACCAGCCGGCGTTCCTCTTCCTGCAACGCACCTTGCAGCGAGGCCGCCTGGCCGGTGGCCCTCATGCAAAGCGAAATCATTGAGGCGAGCAGATTGGTGGACACGGCGAGGCGCGAGCCTTTCGGGATGCCATTCACGCAACTGACCAGTTCCAGGCCGCGCCCGGTGCCGACGACGCAGGCGAGCAAATCGGCAAGACTTTGGCCCGAGCCTTCGACACCGGGCGGCACGATGCCGCTGGCGATGATGGCGGCTTTGAGGAGGCCGAGATAATCCTTCGCAAAATCAAAAACCTCAGCGAGGCTGGTGATGTCCACGGTGGCGCCCAGGTCCACGCTGGTCAACCGCAGCAGCGGCTCGTCAATCACGCGCAGATAGGTTTCCACCGGCGGCCGCGCGGCCGTATCGCGTCCGTGTACGCCCAGATCAATGGAGACATTCAGGACCTTCGCGCCCTCGGGATAATCCATGCCGAGAAAGAAAATGTCGCTCCAGCCGCAATGCGTCAGGTCCATGCGCACCGGGGTTTGTTCACGGAGAACGGGATAGGTGCCGTCGTCGCCGGGGCGCAGCATTTCGCGGCAGATGCGGAGGGGATGGTCGGCGGGATGGCCCATGCGAAACATCCATTGGTTGCCGCGCACCGAACGCACGCTGCCGCGGACCTGGTTGGCGAGGGTTTGGATCGCCAGCCGGTAATACGTCACGGCCAGGGCGCTGGAAATCGGATCCGACGGGCCGTCGTGGTTTTGCACCTTGAGAAAGGCGGCGATGGCCTCTTCAAAACGGCGCTCCAGCAGGTGCGTGTAACCGTGGAAGGGAATCAATGTCCGCGTGCCGACGCCCGGTTTGAGCGGCAGATGAAACCGGTGAATGGCGTACAGAAACAGCAACGCGCGTACCCGCTCGTAAAGATTTTCGCTGCGATGGCGGAAGGCTTCGAGGTCGGCGCCTTCCGCGAGCAGCTCCGGCAGCGACGCGGCGTGACAGAACGCATCCAGGGATTGATTGCGCACGGCCGG
>DATEGR010000084.1:0-3539 GCA_035279985.1 Verrucomicrobiia bacterium | reverse complement strand
GAGCCGCCGATGAGATTATTTTGCGCGCCGGCAAGAATACCGACGCCGGCCAGGGTGTTGCCGAGCGAAGCGCTCCCGCCGGCATTCAGGCCGAGGTAATTTCCCAAAATGACGTTGCTCACCGTGTTTTCCAAATCAACGCCGTATTCGGCGTTGCCCGAAATGACATTTTGCGTCACCGGTCCGGCGGTGCCGCCGATGTAGGTTCCGCCGGCGCCGTTGCCGATGAACACACCGCTCTTGGCATTCGGGACCGCGTTGGAGCCGGAGAAATCCGTCCCGATGTAATTCCCGGAAATTCGATTGCCCGTCGTGTTCGAGTCAGTGAGGTAAATGCCGTATTCCGAATTGCCGGAAATGATATTCCGCACCAGCGCCGTCAAGCCGACGTAATTGCCGCTGGAAGCGTTGCCGATGAAGACCCCGCTCTTGCCATTGGGAGCCGCGCTGGAACCGGAGAAATCCGTCCCGATGTAATTTCCAAAAATCCTGTTGCCGGTCGTGTCGGAGTCGGAAATGAAAACACCGTATTGCGAATTGCCGGAGATGACATTGCGCTCCAAAGCGTTCGTGCCACCGATGAGGTTGCCACTCGCACCGGCGGCGAGGAAAATCCCCTGGTAAACGTTCGGCGCGGCGTTGGTGCCGGTGGCGTCCAAACCGAACCAGCAGCCGGATAGGGTGTTGTTCGTCGCGTCGGCGTACTCCAGTGTCAGGCCGTTCCAATCGAAGCCGGAGAACGAAAGGTTTTCGATCTGGTTGTTCGCCGAGTAAATCAGAAACGTGTCCGCCGTGAAGGTTTCGGGCAGGATTTGCGAACCGTCCACGAAAATGACCGGTTGGTCCGTAAAACCCGGCTGGGTGGAACCGTCAATCACGGTGCCATTCGCGGCCAATGGCGGCAGCATGCCCGTGAGGTGGATGTTGAAAACGCCGTTGCTGTAGCCGGGATCACTCGTCGGAATGTCGAACCGGATGATCGTGCCGGGATGATCGGTCGCGTAATAAATCGCCGCCCGCAAACTGCCGGGACCGACATCGGCGGTGGTGGTCACGACATTGGTGAGCGGCACGGCGGGCGGGCCGTAGAGATACGCCAGCGCCGCGCGGTCACCGGGGCTGAGACAATAATTGCCCAGGCGGAATTCATAACGCGGAAAGTAAGGCGGCCTGGGCTGTTGCGTGGCGAGCACCCCGCGATTGCTCGAATCAAAATCCCAGCCGAGGTGCATCACGGATTCGAAATCGTAGGGACCATTGGTGACGGTGGTGGGATCAACGGTGAACCAATAAATATTGGTTGGTTCGTCGGCAATGTTGTTCGTCAGAACGGCAATGTAATTGGCCGCGTCCGGCCGGATGTTTTCGTGCGTAAAGCCGAACGAATGCCCCATCTCGTGGCAGACCTGTGCCCGGCTCAGGCTGGCCACGGAGACAACCTGCGGATTGGTGCTGGCGGAGACGTTGTCAAAGCCGTTGGTGTTGTAGGTGAAGAGAATCCAGTGCGTCTGGGTGGTGCGCGGGATGAACTGGACGTTCGCGGCCAGTTCCCATTCGCGCAGGCCGTTAAGATAGGTTTGCTGCTCCGCGACCGTCAGCGTGTTCGTAAACGCATACGGCACGATCCCGCCGGGCCAGGGAACATTCGCCGGTGAAATGCCGGCATAAAAGTTTCCGGCGAAAACCTGAGTCGTCACCACCAACCACAGCCCGGAAGCCGTCCCCATGAAATCGCCTGCGCGCCTCCGGGAAAAAGCGCGAAACCAGGAAACACCTTCTGACTGCTTCACGACTTCATACATATAAACGGCGCGAATGATTTTTTCAAGTTCAAGTTATAGACAAACGCCGCCGCAGATTCATGGAATACAACCCGCACCGACGAACCTGGTTTCTTTGTCACATTCAAAAAAGGTGTGACGCCCGCGGGAAAATCCGTCACACTCGCCGCATGCAAAGCGCCTCGATCAGGAAGTGGCTTCTGGCGTTGACCTTGCTGGCTGTCATCCTGTGGACCATTGTCTATTTCTATGATCAAAGCGCGCAAAGGGCGGAAAAGGCCACCCGCATCATCCTGGAACCACAAGGTTATTTCTCCTATCACAAGCCGGATATTTCGGCGTCTAAAACGAACAAGCAATCCGTCGCGGATGCCGCCGCCGCTCAAAAATATTTGCGCCAAAAGGTCGAGGAATGGCTGGCACTGCATCGCCGCTCCGCCGACAGCCTGCTGGCAGCGTTTCACGTGCTGGACGACACCAATTATCTGAAAGAGGCGGCGACCAATTTCCCCAGCGACCCGCGGGTCGAACTGACTGTCCTCACGCGCAACGCGTTCCCCGAAGACCGCCGCAAGTGGCTCGACTTGTTCAAAGCATCGTCGCCCAGCAACTCGCTCGCCAGTTATCTGTCCGCCCAGACCTATTTCCAGAACGGCCAGTCCGAAGCCGCGGTCAAGGACCTGGTGGCCGCTACCGGCAAACCCGATTTTGAAAACTACCTCCTGGAATCCCAGTTGGACACGGAGGAATTGGGATTGTTTTGCGCAGAGTCGCCGTTGAAATCAGTTGAAACCGCGCTGGCCGGTTCGGCCACCGACAGCGCCCTGACCACCCTCAAACAACTCGCCTCCCAGATGACCGACCTGCAAAAACAGGAACTCAATGTCGGCGACAATAATTCCGCCGAAAATCTGGCGCAAATGGGAATGATTTTGGGTGACCAGCTCAACAGCGGGGCCAGCGGGAATTACCTCATCAACCAGCTGGCCGGCCTGGCCGTTGAATCCATGATGCTGGCTCCCCTGGACGCCAACACGAGTTACGATTTCCTGGACGGCGAGACGCCGGCCCAGCGGTTGCAGGAAATCAAGCAACAGGAATTCAAGTTGAACCAGCTGGTCAAAAGTTTTGAAGCCATTAAGCCCGCTTTGACCGACGCGGAGCAGGTCAGCTTTCAGGAACGGGTTAAAATCTACGGTGAAATCGCGGCCGTGCAGTGGGCCTTGCAACAGCGCGGCAATCCGTAAGGCGGCCCGTGACCGTCATGCCAGTCGCCGACGAAATTCCGCGCAGGCCTTGGCCACGTCGGGCGCATTGAGAATGGCCGACACCACGCACACGCGGCTTGCGCCCGCCGCCAGCAAGTCGCCAAGGTTTTCCAGATTGATGCCGCCGATGGCAAACCATGGAACACTTATATTTGCCGCCGCCCAGCGGACATATTCCAGTGTGACCGGCCTGGCCGTTGGTTTCGTCCCGGTCGCATAAACCGGCCCGATGGCCAGGTAATCGGCAGCGGCAGCGAGCGCGCGTTTTGCCTGTTCCGGCGAATGCGTCGAAAGACCAATTCTGACTTCTGGCTTCTGATTTCTGACTTCCGAGCAATGAGTGTGTCCGGCATCAAAAAAATCCTCCTGACCCAGGTGACAAAACTCCGCACCGAGGTCGGAAGCGATTTCGAGGTAATCGTTGATGACCAGGCCGACGTTCGCGCGCCGGGTGATGGGCAGGATGGCTTCGGCCATGCGCCGGATTTCG
>DATEGR010000083.1:0-11156 GCA_035279985.1 Verrucomicrobiia bacterium | reverse complement strand
CATTCCGCCCACGCGCGGCACGGTGCGCGTCGGCGGCCATGACATCGTTCGCGACGCCATCGACGCCAAGAAACAACTGGCGTTTTTCACCGACGAACCGCGCCTGTTCGATTATCTCACCGTCTGGCAGCACCTGAATTTCATCGCGCGGATTTACCAGGTCGCCGATTACGAACGGACCGGCGCAGCCCTGCTGGAGGAGCTCGAAATCGCGAACAAGCGGGACGCGTTGCCGGGTGAATTGTCCCGCGGCATGAAGCAAAAGCTCGCCATCGCCTGCGGCCTGTTGCACTCGCCCCGGGTGATTTACTTTGACGAACCGTTAACCGGGCTGGACCCGCTGGGCATCCGCCGGATGAAGGATTCCATCCTGAAACGGGCGCGCGACGGCGCCGCCATCATCATCAGTTCGCACCTGTTGCACCTGGTCGGGGAAATTTGCTCGCGCCTCCTGATTTTGAAGAACGGGCAGAAGATTATTGACGGCACGCTTGAGGAAGTGACCCGGAAATTTTCCGAACAGCCCGGTGACGCCAACCTCGAGGAAATCTTCTTCCGCGCCACCAGTGAAACCAATCCGGCCGCGCCGGCGGCGGCGCCGCCGTTGCCTCCCGGAAACGAGCGATGATTTCCGCGCTGTTCTACCTGCAATATCACACCATCCGCAACCGGCTGGTCAGCCGGTTTAAGCGGCTAAAACAGCCGAAATATCTCATCGGCGCCATCGTCGGCGGGCTTTATTTCTATTGGTACTTCTTCCGCTACCTGTTCCGGGGTTATGGCGGCGGCCCGCAACCGCCGGCCAACCTGACGTTGCCGCCGGGACATCTGTTGCTGTTTGAATTGCTCGGCGCGCTGGTGCTCTTCGTCATCGTTTTGATGGCGTGGCTCGTCCCGCATGAGCGGGCCGCCCTGACCTTCAGCGAAGCCGAGGTGGCGTTTCTATTTCCCGCGCCCGTAACCCGGCGCACGCTGATTCACTTCAAACTCCTGCGGTCCCAGTTGCGCATCTTCTTCAGCGTCCTCCTGCTGACCTTGTTTTCCCGGCGGTTCGGCGGGAATGCCTGGATTCATGCGCTTGGCTGGTGGCTCATTCTCTCAACGTTGAACCTCCATTTTCTGGGTTCTTCGTTCGCCCGGACGATGATGCTGGATCGCGGTATCTCCAACCGGTTGCGGCGGCTGCTCGTCCTCGGGCTGGCGGTTGCGATGGTCGCCGGTGTCTGGGTTTGGGCGAAACGGACCATGCCGGGATTGAATTCCGCGGACATTACCGATCTTGGTTCGGCGATGGATTACCTGCAACGCGTTTTGACCGCCGGCCCGGCCCTGTACCTGCTTTATCCATTCCGGCTGGTCGTGCGGCCATTTCTGGCGCCGGATGCCACGGCGTTTTTGGGTGCATTCGCCCCGGCGCTGTTGCTGTTCCTGCTCCATTATCTATGGGTCATTTATTCGGATGTGGCGTTTGAAGAAGCCTCGGTGGAAGCCTCCCAAAAGCTTGCCACTCGCCTCGCTGCCGCCCGCGCCGGCAACTGGCAGGGCGCGAAGAAAAATCAGAAGGCGAAACGGCCGTGGTTCGCGCTCTCCGGGACCGGATTTTCCGCCACCGCGCTGTTCTGGAAAAATCTCATCGGCATCGGCCAGGTGTTTTCCATACGCCTCTGGATTACGATTATCGTCATCGTGGTCATTTTCGGTTTTGCCTTCGCCGGCAAAGCACAAAGTCACGGCTCTTCCATCGTCGCGGAATTCCTGATTGCCATTGCCCTGGGTTATTCGCTGTTTCTGGGGCCGCAACTGCTGCGGTTGGATTTCCGGCGGGACCTGCCGTTGGCCGATATCCTGAAGACATTCCCCTTGCGCGGCTGGCAGATTGCCCTGGGCGAAATTCTCGCGCCGGTGGCGGCGCTGGCGGCTTTCCAATGGCTGCTGCTGTTGATTGGCGCCGGACTGGTTTTTTATCTGCCCGCCAAACTGGAAGGCCTGGTCCTGGCCATCGCGCTGGGCGCGGCGGTCCTGTTGCCCGTGCTGGATT
The DNA here is from genome assembly GCA_035279985.1 of Verrucomicrobiia bacterium. Lineage (GTDB taxonomy): Bacteria > Verrucomicrobiota > Verrucomicrobiia > Limisphaerales > UBA11358 > UBA11358. The sequence continues at coordinate 9,118 of DATEGR010000083.1, read as the reverse complement.
GGCTGCTGCTGCTGATTCCCAATGCGGCCGTCCTGTTGTTCCCGGCATGGATTCAAACCGGCAAGGACGGCCCGCGCGGTATTGAGGTCACTGGTCAGAGATTGATTATGGCCCTGGCCCAACTGCTCGCTTTATTACTGGCACTCGTGCCCGCCGCCGTCGTATTTACCGTAATCTTTTTGCCGCTGAATATTGTTGTGGGTCCGGGTGCTGCCTTGCTGCCGGCATCGCTGGCGGCGACCGCCGTGCTGGCGGTGGAAGCCGGTCTGGGTGTGCTGCTGCTGGGCAAGTTGTTTGAGCGATTCGATGTAACGGAAGAGCACACACGTTGAAGCTCCACGCTTGCGCAGCATGGAAGGCGGCAACTATAATCGCGCCCCGTTTTAATTTATGAGCCAGACACCCGTTCGAGTCGCAGTCACCGGCGCCGCCGGCCAAATCGGTTACTCGCTTTTATTCCGCATCGCTTCCGGCGCCATGTTCGGGCCGGACCAGCCGGTCATTCTGCATTTGCTGGAAATTGAACCCGCGTTGCCTGCCTTGCACGGCGTTTGCATGGAATTGGATGATTGCGCCTTTCCACTGCTCAAGGGCATCGTGCCCACGGCAAATCTCGACGAGGGTTTTCGCGATGTGAATTGGGCGCTGCTGGTCGGCAGCGTGCCGCGCAAGGCCGGCATGGAGCGTAAAGACCTGCTCGGCATCAATGGCAAGATTTTCATCGGGCAGGGGAAGGCCATTCAAAAAAACGCCGCGGCCGATGTCCGCATCCATGTCGTCGGCAATCCGTGCAACACCAATTGCCTCATCGCCATGCACAACGCGCCGGATATTTCGCGCGACCGGTTTTTCGCCATGACGCGCCTGGATGAAAACCGGGCCCGGGCCCAGCTCGCGAAAAAGGCCGGCGTGGACATTACCGCCGTCAGCAATCTCGCCATCTGGGGCAATCATTCCGCCACACAATACCCCGATTTTTATAACGCCAAAATCAACGGCAAACCCGCCACCAGCGTTGTTATCGACGAGACCTGGCTCAAGGGTGACTTCATCACCACCGTGCAGCAACGCGGTGCGGCCATCATCAAGGCGCGGGGCTCGTCCAGTGCCGCCAGCGCGGCCAATGCCGTCGTGGACAGCGTCCGTTCCATCATCACCCCGACGCCGGCCGGTGATTGGCACAGCGTCTGTGTCTGCTCCGACGGCAGTTATGGCATTGAGCAAGGTTTGATTTGCTCCTTCCCGGTCCGCAGCCACGGCCAGAAACTGGAAATCGTCCAGGGCATTGCCATCAACGACTTCAGCCGCGCAAAAATTGACGCCACGGTGAATGAATTGAAGGAAGAACGCGCGCTGGTCGCCGAGTTGCTGCCGAAATAACATCGTGGCCGCGTTTGTAAAAGCGCGGAATCCGCGTTCTCACGAACGCGGCTACTCATTGCGCCCGGCCGCGATTCTGCTAATTTCGCGCCCGTATGGCTTTTGATTCCTTCCGCGATTTTATCGGGCAACTCGACCGCGCCGGCGAACTCAAACGCATTTCCCAGCCCGTCGCCACCGAACTCGAAATTACCGAAATCGCCGATCGCGAAATGAAATCGCCGAACGGTGGCAAGGCGCTGCTGTTCGAAAAGCCGACCGTCAACGGCGAAGTCTCGCCGTTTCCAGTTGCCATCAACACCATGGGTTCCTGGAAACGCATGGCCATGAGCCTGGGCGCGAATTCCGTGGACGAAGTCGCCGCCGAATTGGGTTCGCTCATGAAAGCCAAGCCGCCGACCAGTTTTCGCGAAGCCATTAAACTGCTCGGCCAGGCACTTGATTTACGCCATGCCAAACCGAAGCTGGTGAAGGACGGGCCGTGCAAGGAAGTGATTCACAAATTTGATGCGCCCCCAACACGCACGGAGCCGTGGCCGAAGGCGCCAAGCGTAGGACAGGCTTCCAGCCTGTCTCCATCTTCCTCTGAAGACCATGTTAGAGACAGGCGCGACGCCTGTCCTACATTGCTCAATCTTCCGATTCAAAAATGTTGGCCACTGGATGGAGGCAGATTCATAACTTTGCCATGTGTGGTGACGCGCGACCCCGATACCGGTGAACGCAACGTGGGCATGTACCGCATCCAGATTTATGACGACCGCACCACGGGCATGCACTGGCAGCTCCAGAAGGTCGGCGCACGCCATGGCCGACGCTATTACGAAACCGGTACGCGCATGCCTGTCAGCGTTTTCATCGGCGGCGATCCCGTGTTCACCTTTGCCGCCACCGCGCCGTTGCCTGATGGCTTGGATGAATTTCTGTTGGCGGGTTATCTCCGTAAAAAATCCGTTGAACTCGTCAAATGCGAGACCAACGACCTGGAAGTGCCCGCCAATGCGGATTTCGTCCTCGAAGGTTACGTGGATCCCAAGGAACCATTGCGCGACGAAGGGCCGTTCGGCGACCACACCGGCTATTACACGTTGCCCGAGCCGTACCCGGTCTTTCACATTACCGCCATCACGCATCGCAAGGACGCAGTGTATCCGGCGACGATTGTGGGCAGGCCGCCCATGGAGGATTTTTACATCGGCAGCGCAAGCGTGAAATTGTTTCTGCCGGTGTTCAAAATGAATTTTCCGGAAATCGTGGACATCGCGTTACCGGCGGAAGGCGTGTTCCACAACCTCGTTTTCGTCAGCATCAAGAAGACCTATCCGATGCAGGCTTACAAAATCATGCACGGCTTGTGGGGCATGGGCCAGATGATGTTCACCAAATACATCGTAGTGGTGGACGACGACGTGGATGTGCACAACACCAGCGAAGTGCTGTTCCGGTTGTGCGCCAACACCGACCCGCAACGCGACAGCATCTTCACCAAAGGTCCGGCCGATGTTCTCGACCATGCGACGACCGAAATGGCCATCGGAAGCAAACTTGGTATTGATGCGACGAAGAAAATTCCCGGCGAAGGTTTCAAACGCGCCTGGCCACCGTTGATCAAAATGGATGAAGCGGTGCGAAAGAAAATTGATGCGCTGTTCAAAAACAACGCTTGATATGGGTGGCCATCTATGCGAATATGGGTAGCCATATTATGAAGACGACCATTGAAATCGCCGACGATTTGTTCGAGCGCGCCCAGCGCCTGGCGCGGAAGGAGAAAACGACCTTCCGCTCGCTGACCGAGCAAGGCTTGAGGATTGTGCTCAAGGAAAAACAGGCCAAGCCCGCTAAATGGAAATGGAAGCTGGTCACGTTCAAGGGCAGCGGGCTGACGGATGAATTCAAGAACGCGCCCTGGGAAAAAATCCGCGACGAAATTTACAAGGGTCGTGGCGCATGATCGCGCTGGACACCAACCTGCTGGTTTACGCCTACCGGGAAGATTCGGAATTTCATGCGGCCGCGGTGGAACAGGTGCGCCCGGTCGTTGAAGGCCACAACCCGTGGGCGTTGCCATGGACATGCGTGCATGAATTCATCGGCGTCGTGAGCAGCGGCCGCATCTATAAGCCGGCCTCGCCGTTGTCCACTGTTCTTGATTTTCTCGACTCGTTGATGACCTCGCCGCAACTGCATCTCCTCGCTGAAAGTCCCGGCTATTTTGAAAAGTTGCGCGAACTGGCCTTGGCGGCGAAATTGTCCGGCCCGCGCATTCACGACGCGCGGATTGCCGCGCTCTGCCTGCACCACGGCGTGCGCGAACTCTGGACCGCCGACCGCGACTTTTCGATGTTCCCCAAACTCAAAACCCGCAACCCGCTGGTGAAGAAATGAAACCAGCCAGCGGCAGCAAACCGGGCACTGACGCGACGAAGAAACTGCCCGGCGAAGGTTTCAAACGCGCCTGGCCGCCGCTGATTAAAATGGACGACGCGGTGAAGGCGAGGGTAGATAAACTTTTCGGCCGGTAGACTTTATCATATTCATAGCGCGAGATTCTTCGTTTGTCATCTCGGCGCAGCTCCACTTTGGTGTGTCCGGAATTTGACTTCATCGATCCGCGACGCACTCGCGCCATCCGAGAATCCCAACGGGATTCTGTCCCAAAGCCCAGGGTTGCGAGGCACGAGCTACCCTGGGTCACCGTCGCACCAATTTCCCAACTGCAACGCGGTTGCGGCAGTTCCCGTCCAATCATCGCGCACGACGTTCGCCACAACCGCGTTGCGGTTGATGATTTGTATTACGATGACCCAAGGTAGGCGTTGCACGCCAACCTTGGGCTGGAGGCCGCAATCCCTTTGGGATTGGCTGATGGCACGCGTTAGCACATTCTTCCGTCATGCCCCAATCCCTTTCCGCCGTTTACATTCACCTCGTCTTTTCCACCAAAGACCGCCGTCCCTTGCTGCGCGACAAAGGCACGCGGGATGCATTGCACGCGTATCTTGGCGGCATTTCCAAACAACTCGATTGCACGCCCATTCAAATCGGCGGGGTGGAAGATCATGTGCGTTTGCTGGCGCGGTTTGCCCGCACCATCACACAGGCGGAATGGGTGAAGGAATTGAAACGCGTTTCGAATCTCTGGCTGCAGGAACGCGGTCCGGATTATGCCGGTTTCGAGTGGCAGGGCGGTTATGCGGATTTTTCCGTGAGCCAATCGAACCTTGAACCGGTGAAGCAATATATCGCCGGGCAGGAGGAGCATCATCGGAAAGTGAATTTTAAGGAGGAGTTGCGGGCGTTGTTGAAGCGGCACGAAATCGAATGGGATGAAAAATATGTTTGGGATTGAATGGTCGCCATCGAAGAATTTGCCGCAACCGCGTTGCGGTTGAATCCATTTACGACCGTATCCCAAGGTGGCTCGTTCCTCGCAACTTTGGGCTGAGGCCGCAATCCCGTTGGGATTGCCGCAATGCGAACGCTTCGTCTGGCACCACAGTCAGAACTGCGTTGCGCTTTTCCATTTCATCGCGCTCACGCGCCAAGCGGCGGCAGGCTTTCCAGGCCGAATTTTTCGCAATCTCCATCCCGCGCGGGATGTCCGGCGGTGGCTGCGGGTCTTGGCAGACGGCCAGTCTTTGCAGACGGCCACCATGCGCCAGCTTGGGCTGGATGTAAGCGCGCCGCTCAAGTAATTTCCTCAACGGATGATGTTGCCGGACGATCCCAACTGGCAGATGACCGTGTTTTTCCTGCTCGCGCTGGCGGTAATGGGATTCGTGATGAAGCTGGTGGCGTTGTTGTTGCCGGCCAAACGTGAAATAGAGCGAAGTGCCATGTCGTGGGTGCTGTTTTCGCCTGACTCGGTCTTGCGCGCGCAACGGGTAACCGGCGCCGGGGCGGTGGTGCTGCGAATCCTGATGCTGTTTGGCGCTGTGTGGTTGAGTTATTGGGTCTATTGGCAACTGGTCCGCAGTTTTCAAATTCACGGAATTCTCCTGAGCTATCTTGCCGTGCCACTTCTGCTTCTGATCGGAGAATCGCTCGTTGCCATTATGAACCTGTTCCTGCTGCCCGGTGGCTGCCTGCTTCCCGCGCTGCATTGCCGTCCGTGGGCGGCGCGGAGCATTGCGGATTTTTGGGGCAACCGATGGAATCTTTGGGCCAGCGACTGGTTTCGCTACGTCTTCTTTGGCCGATTACGCCGTCGCCCCCTGTTCGCGCTGTTCCTGGTCTTTGCGGCTTCCGGCCTCATGCACGAATGGGTGGTAAATTTCCCGCTTTACTGCCTCACAGGCAGAGTTCTATTTGGCACAATGATGATCTATTTCCTCCTTCAAGCTGTCGGCATCCTTGTGGAACGCCATTTCCTGAATGGCCATCCGCGCTTGATGGTGATGTTTGTCTGGCTGGTGGTTTTCGTGCCCTCGCCCTTGGTGCTAAACGAAGGATACCTCCGGGCGCTTCTCCTTTGGCCTGGCATGAAGCCATGAGAAAACGAAAAAGGAAACTGTGAAGACGTAGGTGGAAAATCCACCCGGCTAATTCCCATGAAAAAACTTCTACTGCTCGCCACCCTGATGGTCGTTGTCAACTCCGCCCTGGCACAAACGGTCGTAGTCACGACCGACACAAATGCCGCCGCCGCGCGCATCCGATGGTGGCGCGAGGCGCGGTTCGGGATGTTCATCCACTATGGCCCGGTGACGTTGACCGGCAAGGAAATCAGTTGGTCGCGCGCCAACTCGAATCCGAAGTGTCCCAACAAAGGCCCGACGCCGGTCGCGGTTTACGACAATCTTTACAAGAGATTCGACCCGACGAATTTCAACGCCGCTGACTGGGCCGGTGTCGCCAAAATGGCCGGCATGAAATACATGGTGCTGACCGCAAAGCATTGCGATGGCTTTCTGCTGTGGGATTCCAAAGTGGACGGTTATAACATCACTGCCACGCCATTCCAGCGCGACCTCTGCGCGGAATTGTCACGAGCGGCGCGCCAGGACGGACTGTGGATCGGATGGTATTTTTCGCCGATGGACTGGCGCGACCCGGATTTTCGCACGGAGCGAAACGGCGATTTTCTCAAACGGATGCAGGGCGAAATCCGCGAGTTGCTTTCCAACTACGGCAGGATTGATTTGCTGTGGTTCGACTTCGACGGACGCGAGGCGGTTTATGACCAGACCAATACTTACGCCCTCGTCAAAAAATTGCAACCGGAGATCATCATTGATAATCGGCTCGATCTCGGCGTGAATCAAAGCAACCGGCGCATCCTGAATCCGAACGCGGACTATTACACGCCCGAGCAGGAAATCGGTGCTTACGATGACCATCGCCCGTGGGAAACGTGCATGACGATTGGCCAACAATGGTCGTGGAAACCAAACGACAAACTGAAATCCCCTGCCGAAGTCGTGAGCGTACTTTGCCGGGTCGTGGGTGGTGACGGCAACCTGCTGCTCGACGTCGGCCCGATGCCCGACGGCCGCATCGAACCCCGCCAGGTCGAAGTGCTCAAACGGGTCGGCGCGTGGATGGATGTGAACGGCGAAAGCATCTATGGCACGCGCGGCGGTCCCTGGAAGCCGGCGCCCGCCATCACCAGCACGCGCAAAGGCAGTGTGGTTTATGTTCACGTCCTGAAAATAGATGGTGACCGAATTGAACTGCCCGCCCTGCCGCACAAAATTAAATCAGCTTCTGTGCTCGGCGGCGGCAAAATTGAAACGGAAACGGCTGATGGGAAATTCATTCTCCATCTTCCGGAGAAACGCGATCCGCTGGCAACGGTGATCAAAGTGAATTTGGACGGCTCGGCGATGGATATTCCCGCTTTGGCAGCCGCGCCGAAAACCGATTAGATTTGAATGCGGAATTCGAATAGCACGAGATTTCCTGCGGATGCTGCGGCCAGATCCTGCGGCGTCTCACCGCACACTTCAGGGTAAGGATTCGAGCTCCACATTGCGGAATTCCACCGGCTTGCCCTCGGCCTGCAATCCGATGGCGCCGGAACTGACCGATGTCCCGGTGACTTCATTTTGCAGCACGCCGTTGACGCGAACGGTGATCGTGTTGCTACGGCACACGATGTCATAGCTGTTCCATCCGCCGACGGGCTTCTCGGAACTTGGTTGCTGGCGCGGAAGAAAATTTGGATGCTCGGCCGTGGTGCCGTTTGCTTTCGAACCCCCATTACAGCGGATTTCGCCCGCATCGCCGGAAAGCAATTGCGCCTCAAAACAATACGGCCAGACCTTGTCCGGCGGATTGACGTGCAGAAAAACGCCGCTGTTGCCGGGGCCGGCCGGGAAGCGCCACTCCACGTGCAACCGGTAATCGCGATAAGTCTGGAGCGTCCGCGCGTAACCGTTCGGCTTGCCCTGGCACATGATGACTTCGTTGGTCACCGACCAGATGGATGCGGTGGGCTTGTTCGTGTCCTTGGATACAAATGTCCAGCCGGAAAGATCTTTGCCGTTGAACACTTCAATTTTCTTTGTGGGCGTGACGGCCGCTCCATCCGGCTGCGCTGACAGCGGAAGAGCCGCTCCAATGAAGAGTAAAACCAGGATCCCTAAGGCGTTAGAGAATGATCTCATGGGCGCAGATTGCCCGTATGCCGGAAAAATACAATCAACATGTCGCCTGGCCGGGCGGTGGCAAGAATTCCAGTCCGAATTTTTTCGCAATCTCTACCCGCGCCGAATGTTTTGCCATTGCTGCGGCTTGTAGCGGCGGTCTGCGACCGCCGGCTGTCACAATTATCCTCACCCGTCGTCGCTCACAGAGCGACGCTACAGCGGCAGAGCGGGAACAAGCCCGTGCCTGGCCATTACCGTGTTGATTTTCTCCAAATCAGGCGGGCCGCCGGTATTGACGATGGCTGCCATTTGCTTGAAAAATTCCGGGCCAATCAGAGCGGGCGTCACGACCGTGAGGGCTTTTGCCGTTGTTGGCTTCAGGTTGTTAAAGCCATGCACCGCACCCCGCGGAATGAAACAGGTCCGGCCCGGCCCGATGTCCATCGGCTGGCCATTGACGGTGAATGTCACCACGCCTTCCAAACCATAAATGATTTCGTCGTAACGCTCGTGGAAATGGGGCATCGCCACTTTCGCGCCTGCCGGCACGATGAATTCAAACATGGCCAATTGGCCGTTGGTGTCTTTGCTTTCCAGCAGAAAGCGCACCTCAATCTGCCCGACGCGGATGATTTCGTTTTGCGGTGTCATAATCTTTTACGAATTTGTAGCGGCGGTCTGTGACCGCCGGTCCTCGCGGACGGCCAACATTCCGCCCTTCCACCCGCCGTCGCTCACAGAGCGACGCTACAGAGGAAAACTACTCACTTGCCGGTTGGCGGCAGAATCTCCAGCCCGAATTTTTTCGCAATCTCCATTACGCGCGGGATGTCCTGCTGTTGCTGCGGACTCAGCGCGCCGATGTCCTCGAAGAATCCTTCAAAGCCCGCCGGGGTGATGACGCACATGAGCCGGCCGGGCGTCTGGCCAAGGTAACGGTAGGTGTGCGGTATCCCGCGCGGCGCAAAAATCGTCGCGCCCCTTTTGGCAATGAACGTCTTCCCGCCAACGGTCCACTCGTATTCGCCTTCAAGGATTTGAAATGTTTCGTCCTCGCGATGGTGGATATGCGGCGGGGGGCCGCCGCCCGGCACGTCGTGCGACTCGACCGCGCTGACCACGCCGCCGGTATCGCGGCCATGGAT
>DATEGR010000082.1:0-7587 GCA_035279985.1 Verrucomicrobiia bacterium | reverse complement strand
GTCCAACCCAAGAAAAAAGGGGAGTATGGACTTAACGCAAACCCAAGGAAAATGAAGGAAACGATTAAATGGGCAGCTAACCCGGCAACTGCAACGATGGAAAAATCTGATTAAGTTTGAGGCCAGCCTTCATCAGGGAGTTTCCTTGGCCTGGACATTTTGACCATCGCTGGCCGGCTTCCTACGGCTTCTTGAGAATCTTCCCAAATTCACCTTCGACGGGTTCGATTTCAATCCGTCCGCTGCCATGAGCGGCATGGGGCCGGGTTTTCTTTTCCACTGCCTTGGGCGCGCCGGCGGTCATGGCCGGCAGCGTGACCGCCGGGAGAGACTCGGCCGGCTCGTTTTCGGGCGGTTCCGCGTTCTGACCGGGGATGAAGAAGTTGCCCCGGGTTTCCAGCCATTTGGCGTAACGCTGGAAGGTCCACATGCCATGGTCGGCGCCGGTTTCGATGGCCGTGATGACCTTAAAAAATTCGCGGGTGCGGATGAAGTTTTTCACGGCATGGGTCGCCATCAGAATTTCGCACTCGGGAACCAGGATGTTCAAGTCCTGCCGGAACCGGAGCCGTTGCGAAATGACCGCGACAAGGCAATCGGCCAGTTGCGAGCAGACGGCGCTTTGGATTTCCGCCGGAAACGCCGACGCGACGCGTTGAATCGCCTCGGCGCAGGTTGAGGAATGCACCGTGGCCAGAACAAGATGGCCGGTCTCCGACGCGCTCAAGGTCAGGCGCATCGTTTCCGGGTCGCGCATTTCGCCGACCATCAGCACGTCCGGGTCCTCGCGCAAAGCGTCCAACAGGGCCTGCTCGAAACTCGGCGTGTCGCGTCCCACTTCGCGCTGGCGGATATAGGCGCGGCGCGGGCGGAAGGTGTATTCGATGGGGCTTTCCACCGTGACAATGTGCCGGGTATCGGTGAGATTGATTTCCTGGATCAAGGCGGCCAACGTCGACGATTTGCCGCTGCCGGTGGGGCCGCAAATCAGAATCAGGCCATGGGTGTTTTTGACCAGTTTTTTCAGGTCCGGCAGCAGATTGAGTTTTTCCACCGTGGCCTGAAACGGCGCGAGCAGGCGGATGGCCAGGCCAACGCCACGCGACGTTTGCAGCACATTGACCCGGCAACGGACACCGCGGACGGTTTTGGACAGGTCATACGAACGCCGCTCCAGGAAGGCGGGCCATTGGCTTTCGCCGATCAGTGCCCGCGCCATGTCCAGCAAGGTTTTCGGTGCTATCGGTTCGCCGGCTACCCGCAAGGCGCCCCGCACGCGCAAGGCCGCCGGCATCCCGGCTTCCAGATGCAAGTCACTGGCGCCGTTGGCCGCCGCCGATTCAATCAATGATTCCAATTCCATGCGATTTCAACCTGTTAAAGCAACACTTGGGCCAATGAAAAGTTCCAGGATTAACCAAGGGAATTTTTCCAGGCGGCCACGGCGGCCTTGATTTCCGTCGCGCAATTTACCTGCGGTTTCACGAACCGCGGCGTAAACCACGGAAACATCCCAATCAAATCCGGCGTGACCAGAATTTGCCCGTCGCAATCAGGGCCACTGCCGATGCCGATGGTCGGAACCGGAAGCGCCCTGGTCAATTCTTGCGCAACCGGTGGCGTCACCAGTTCCAAAACAATGGCAAACGCACCCGCACCTGCCAATGCCTGAGCGTCGTCGAGCAGCGCCTGGTGTTCCGGTTCTTTTTTACCTTTGACATGATAACCGCCTTCTTCGATGACGTGCTGCGGCAACATGCCCAGATGTCCGCAAAAGGGAATGCCCGCGGACACGATGGCGCGAACTTGTTCGAGGATTCCGCGTCCACCTTCGGCCTTCACGAATTCGGCGCCGGCGGCAGCGAGGCGTCCGGCATTTTTGACCGCATCGGCCGGCGTTTCATAACTCCGATACGGCATATCCGCGCCGAGCAAGGCCCTCGGTTGCGCCCGCGCGGCGGCACGCAGGTGATGTTCCATGTCCGCCATCGTCACGTGCGTGGTGTCGGGATAACCCAGCACGACCATCCCCAGCGAGTCGCCGACATGGATGAAAGGAATGCCCGCCTCGTCGAGCAATTTTGTCATGGGGAAATCGTAGGCCGTCAGCGCGGCGATTTTTTCGCCGCGGCTTTTCATTGCGCGAATGGCGTCAACGGTGATTTTTATCTGGTTCATTGTGTTTTCACGAAGCAAAGAACTGGCACGGGCTAAAATCCCCTTACCCGACCTCCGGCCTCCCTCTTGCCGCCCGGCGGGGAGAGGGAAGGGGCGAGGGGTTCGTCATCTTTTATATTCAATCCACGTCATCCATTCATCCGCGATTAAAACTCTTCAGCAACTCCACCGGCGCTGCCGTGGCCGTGCCGACCTTGCCCACGACGATGCCGGCCGCATGATTCGACAGAATGGCCGCCTCCAGCGGCGACGCCCCGGCGGCAATTCCCAGCGTAAACGTGGCAATAACGGTGTCACCGGCGCCGGAAACGTCAAACACTTCCTGCGCCACGGTGGGGATGTGAACCGGCTTCTGCCCGCGCTGGCAGAGCAACATGCCCAGTTCGCCCAGCGTGATGAGCAAAACAACCGGCCGGAGTTCGTTGAGCAAACGTTCGGCGGCGAGCATGAGATTCTTGTCGGCGAGCGGATGCGGGCAACGCGTTTCATCCGGCAGGTTCGCCAGTTCAAAGGCTTCCTTGCGATTGGGCGTGATGAGCGAAAGGCCGGCCAGGCTCAAATGGTGAACCGGTTTGGGATCGAAGCTCAACCAGACGCCGCGCGCACGGCAAAGCGATTTAAGTTCATTGAGCAACGGCTGCGTGATGACGCCCTTGCCGTAGTCGCCGACAATCACGGCGTCCGTCTGGCGGAGTTTCGCTTTGATTTCGGCCAGCAACCGCCCGGTGAGGCGCGCGTCCAGGCCGTCGCGGGTTTCACGGTCAATGCGGACGACCTGTTGCTGATGCGCTACGATGCGGGTTTTGACGCTCGTATGGCGCGCGGTATTGGCCAGCAGGCCCCCGCAGTTGATGTTTTGTCCGCAGAGCAATTCTTTCAAATGCCGCCCGTTTTCATCATGGCCAATCATGCCGAAAAGTTCCACGGCCACGTTGAGCGCGGCCAGATTACGTGCCACGTTCGCCGCGCCGCCGGGCATGAAACTTTCGCGCTCGAACTCCACAACCGGTACCGGTGCCTCAGGCGAAATGCGCGACACGCCACCCCAGATGAAATGGTCCAGCATCACGTCGCCGACCACCAGCACGCGGGCCTGGCGGGCGGCGGCGAGCAGTTTCCGGACGCGCTCAACCGATAACATGGTGTAGTTCACGACCATCTTTTAACCCGTATTGGCCGGCGAAGGAAACAAAGAATTGAGGCCTGGCGGCGGCGGAAAATCTTCGCGCCCCGTAACGAATCGGGGCGCGGAGGCACAGTCTGATTTTGAGCGGGGTCAGAACGTCCAGGTAAAACTGATGGCGACAGAATGAGTGTAAAAGCCTTTTTCCTTGAATTGATAATCAGTCGGGGCGCCGACATTTGCGCTGGCACGCCAGCTCGGGTCCGTCATGCCCAGGAAATCATAGCCGACGTCGAACGAAGCATTTTTTGTCAGTGCATATTTCAATCCCAGCTTTGCTTGATAGGCGAAGGTGAAGGCGGTATCACTCAAATTGTTTCCGCTGTTGTTGTAGGAGAGAATGGTGGCTGCTCCGCCGGCTCCGATTCCGACGTAAGCAGACCATGGGCCCCGGATCGGTATCTGGTAGATGGCGTTCACCAGGAAAGGTATCGTATAGGTGTCGGCACTTTGGCCAAGGGAACTCAGTGAATTGGTGCCGACTTTGTCCATGGAATTCCAAAGCAAACCCGTGTCAAATTCCGCCGCCCATGATTTGTTGATTTTGTAACCCAGGACGGCGTCTCCGCGAATCCCGAGATTAAACGTTGCGGTCCCGCTGGTGGTTATGGGTGGAGGTGTACTTGAGGAGGTTGTTTTATCCAAAGTCGCGTTTTGTTGGTACAAGCCGCCAAAATCAATACCGGCATACAGATTGTCCGTCAGAAAAAATTGCGAGTCCCCGGTCTGACCTTGCGCGCCCGGCGTCTGAGCCGGGGAGCCGGGGAGCGTCCAAACCGTTGAACCTTGTGAACCTTTGGTCCAATCCTGTGCGGATCCAGCCACCGTGGACATGACGAGAACAGCAACGACGATTGTGATTGAACGGATGTTCATTTCCATTTTGCAACGAATAGCAACTCTAATGCCACGACACTTGTTTGCGAATAATTCTGGGGGGGCGGGCACTTGGGTACAAGCCGGTTCGAAGTGAGAGACTATGCAGTTGGGAAAGACAGTCTTGCAACTTCCGGATGGCCGCCGCCAGAATGCTTTTCGCGCCCTCGGAAGAAAATCCACCGCGTGCCTAAAATTTCCTTTGACTGTCCTGTAAAATTGTTCCGATTCCGACCAGGCGATGGTTCGTCTAATCCAGAAAGGCCGTCAACGGGCTGGTGGCGCTGGCGGTTTCCTGTTGCGCGGCGAGACCGGTTTCGTAGGCGGTGCGTCCGGCATCAACCGCATTTTTGAACGCAACCGCCATGCGGTTCGGGTCGCTGGAGACGGCGATGGCGGTATTGACGAGCACGGCGTCCGCGCCCATTTCCATGGCCTCGGCAACGTGACTCGGCGCGCCGAGGCCGGCGTCCACGACCACCGGTACCGTCGCCTGCTCGATGATGATGCGGATCTGGTCGCGCGTCTGCACGCCGCGGTTCGAACCAATCGGCGAGCCGAGCGGCATCACCGTCGCACAACCGGCGTCCTGCAATCGTTTGGCCAGCACCGGGTCGGCGTTGATGTACGGCAGGACGGTGAACCCTTCCTTCACCAGCATTTCGGCCGCCTTGAAGGTTTCCACCGGATCGGGCAGCAGATAACGCGGGTCGGGATGAATTTCGAGTTTGACCCACTTCGGCAAACCGGCCGCGGCGGCCAGGCGCGCGAGCCGGACCGCTTCCTCGGCGTTCATCGCGCCGCTGGTGTTGGGCAACAGCAGAAACTTTTTCGGGTCAATGAATTCCAGGATATTCGCGAACGGATCGTGTTGGCCGGACAAATCGGCCCGGCGCAGGGCGACGGTGACCAATTCCGCGCCGCTGGCGTCCAGCGCGTTGCGCATGGCTTCCGGCGACGAGAACTTGCCCGTGCCCAGAATCAGGCGTGAACGGATAATTCTACCTGCGATAATGAACGGTTGGTTGGCCAACGACATTTCAACAATTTAAGAAAAAATAAGCCGTTGTCGAGGCGCGGATTGGCGAAATGCTTTTGTAGCAGCCGACATGAGTCGGCTCCATCTGATAATTGAGCGGACTCACGTCCGCTGCTACTTGAAATTGATTTAGGAAAAAATCCACCATTGTCGAGGCGGGAACCGTGGTTTGCGTAGGTGACGACGTAAGGAGTCTCTGATTGAAAATCCGAAAAAAGTGAGACTCGTGACCTCGTCTCCTACAAAACAAATTACTCGTGTCCGCCATGCTGGCGCAGCAGATCGGCCACGTCCATGTGACCACCTTTAACCGCCGAATACATAGGCGTGTAACCATATTGATCTTTGGCGTTAACCCCGGCTTTATTGGCCAGCAGTAATTCCACAATGTCCCTGTGCCCCTCATCCGCCGCCCAGTCCAAAGGTGTCCTGCCGGTGGTGTCTTTGCTGGAAATTAAATCAGGATGGGCTGTGAGCAGCGCCTTGACCTTTGCCAAGTCACCAGCCATTGCCGCGTCATGAATCTCGCCACAGAAAGCGAGGCTGCTCCAAGCCAGTGCGACCAGCAGGACGGTGGCGAGGCGGAGAATTTGGGAGTGACAAATCCGGCTAAAGAAGGAGTTCCGGTTCATAGGTCGGAAATAGCTCCTTTACGGAAAATTAGCAGGCGCGATTGGGTGGGGCGAGCGTCCTCGCGAGCCGGGCTCGGGTGCCAAAGTGAAGTTGCGGCTCGTCAGGAGCCTCGCCCCACCATTTTGCTTATGGCGTGATCGTGACGTGGTCGAAGAGCGTGGAGTTGAGTTCCGTGTTGTTGTGCGCAGTGAGGGCGAGGCCGACGTAAACGGTCCTGCCCATGTGCACGGCAATGCTGTCCACGCGTTGCCAGTCGATCCCGTTCGTGGAAACGTAGCCGGTAAACATGTCGCCGGCGCGGATCAGGCGCACCCAGGAGGACACGTTGACAGCCGGGCCGTCGGTATTCCAGGTGCGTCCGCCGGACTTCACGCGCCGTTGGTAAACGGAGCCGCCACCGGCGGTGACAATCATCATGGCGTCCTTCGAGCCGGCAGAGAAATTTTCCCGGAACATGACGCCCGCCTTTGCCCACGGATCGGTGTATTGCATCGAAACGATGTGGGCGATGATTTCGCCGTCGCCGGTCAGCGGTGTACCGGCGAAGTGACAGCCGTCGGCGGTGCCCCAGATGTCCGTGCCCGACGCGAGCAGGTTGAATCGCCCGTCTGCGTAACCGGCGTCGCCTGGAACCCCGAGACGGCCGATGTCCCGGTGCACCCAGCGCGGCGGCAGTGACGGCGCGACGCGCGGCAGGGAATGGATCCAGGCGGCGAGGACGGCGACGGCGTTGGTGTCGGTGACGTTCCGGGCCAGCGGCGGCATTTGTCCGTTGCCGACGATGCTGGTGCGATGATAGAGCACGGATTTGGACACGTCGCCGGGCACGATAATTTTTGCGCCCGAAATGCCGAGGGGATTGGCCACGGGACCATTCAGGAGTCCCTGTTGTTCGAGCGGCGTGTCAAACCGCGTGTCGAAGAATGCCTCGACCCCACCCGGCCGATGGCATTGGGCGCAGTTGGCGTCGAGATAAGAGCGGGCGCGGAGTTCGAGCGGCGCGGCGGTGTCGGTGACGGCGACCAGTTTGGCAAAACGCGGAATGTCGTTTTCGTCGAGTCTGGTATCGAAAAGGCCGATGTGATTCCAGGCGCGGAGCTGGTTGTCAGTCACACCATTCGGATACGCAAAATCGCCGTTGAGCTGGCGGGTTTTAACACCGAGCACACCGCCGGACACGGGCGTGTGGCAGGTCAGGCAATCCTGTCGGCCGGGATAAAACCAATATTGCGTGCGCGTGCCGGTCGCGGTCTTGATTTCAATCGGCTCGCTGATGCCGGCGGTGAGCAGATCGGCGTCGCTATGGTCAGTCCGCCATTTATAGCTCGCGCCGTAGACGTAGCCGTTGGTGTCGCGGACGAGCAGGCGCGTTTCGAGCCGGCGGAGAATTTTCGAATTGGTGTCGTCCACGGGCAGTTCAAAGGTTTTGACGAAGACCGTCCCGGCAGGGAATTGCCATTCGCCGTTCGGCGCAAAATGGACGGTGGTGCCGGCGGGCAACGCCATCCAGCGCATTTTAACCGCGCCGTCCGACCACAGCGGCGTGTTAACGGAGTAGGGGATAAGGCCGTTGGCTGGCCGCATGGTTAGCAGGTCGCGGAATACGCCCGTCTGCGAAAGCAATTCGGGAAATGCGTGGCTCGGCGGCGGTGGCCCGCCAGGGGCCAGGGTATAGATG
>DATEGR010000081.1:0-4444 GCA_035279985.1 Verrucomicrobiia bacterium | reverse complement strand
GGCAACGGGCCGTTCTTCTATCGCGTCGGCGTCCAGTAATGACCAGTAATTGGGTTTGAGGACGATAAAAACTGCCATTCAAGGCAAATCCAACAAGATCATTGACAAATTGGTTGCTCTGGAAGGAACACAAAAAGTCAGACACTCAAACCCCTTCCTTGAAATGGGTCTGGTCAAACGGCTGGGTTGATACCCTGGAAAACGCAACCCCTCGGTACGGGGACTTCCAGCCAAATGCGGTGCAAGGCGAGCCATTCCTGGAACTGTTGTCACGGCCATTCTGGCTTTCCTAAATCGCACGCTCGCCACGAATCGGCGTCATGACGCGCCCCGCAGGACGGCCCGGCCAAACCTTGCCCGCTCCATTGAATCGTGGGTTAAGAACGCAAATAAGCTGTTCTTCCCGGTGCCGGGCTGCTTCCTCGGTCGGGCAAACGTCAAATTCAATGCGCGTCACGCGGTGCAAAAGCCGGACAATTCGGCGTGGCAACCGTTCCGGGTTTGCCACGCGGTAGCTGGCCAGCCGTTTGCGCAGGTTGCGCGCCTTGCCGACGTAGAGAACGCCTTCGGAATTACCGCACATGAAATACACGCCCGGCCCGGACGGGAGCGCGCGGAAAAAATCGTCTCCCAACCGCTCCACGAGCGGCTTGGGCGGTGGGAACAGCCAGAGTTGGCCGGTGGCCATGCCCCAATTTCAACACAGTTCAATTCGGCGTTCAATTCCCGCCTTCCCAATCCGTTGTCCGGTGACTACAATGGATGCCAATCTGCATGGCGAAACAATCCATTCACGACATCCTTGAATATTTCCGCGAAGAAGCCCGGAATAATCGGGACCTCGGCGACAAATTCGAGCGCCTCATCGCAGCCTACCTCACCAAGGACCCGTATTACGCCAATCATTTCAGCGATGTCTGGTTGTGGATGGAATGGCCGGGGCGCAATAACATGGGAGACACCGGTATTGACCTCGTGGCACAGGAGCGTGCCACCGGCGAATTCACGGCCATCCAATGCAAATTCCTTGACCCCGATCACTGGCTGCAAAAGGAGGACATAGATTCGTTTTTCACCGCCTCCGGCAAAAAGCCGTTCACGCAGCGGATGATTATTTGCACCACGGACAAGTGGGGCAGGAACGCCCTCGATGCCTGCGAGAACCAGCAGCCACCCGTGACCAAGCTGCGCTTCCAAGACCTCGACGACAGCGCGATTGACTGGTCGGACTTCAAAATCAACCGCCCGCAGGACATCAAGTTCAAGGCGAAGAAAAAACTCCGCCCGCACCAGACCACCGCGCTGGCCGATGTGCAAAAAGGGTTCAAGACCGCAGACCGGGGCAAGCTCATCATGGCTTGCGGCACGGGCAAAACTTTCACGGCGTTGAAGATTGCCGAGGGACTTGTTCCCACTGGTGGTCAGGTATTGTTTCTCGTCCCTTCCATTTCCCTCATTTCGCAGACGCTCGGCGAATGGTGTTCGCAGTCGGAAAAGCCCTTGAACGCTTTTGCCGTGTGTTCCGACCCACAGGCCGGCGTCAAGAAAACCGACGAGGAAGACATCCGCACCAGCGACCTCGCTTTTCCGGCGCACACCAACGCGCGCAAGCTGGTCAAAGAAGTCGGACTGTTGCGCGCCAAGCTCAAGAAGAACCTCACCGTTATTTTCTCGACGTATCAATCCATCGCCGTCATTGCCGACGCGCAGAAACAATTTGGCCTGCCGGAATTTGACCTCGTGATTTGCGATGAGGCGCACCGCACCACCGGCGTTGAGCAGACCGAATTGAGCCAGAAGGAAGCGTCCTGTTTCATTGCCGTCCACGATGCCGATTTCCTGAATGCCAGGAAGCGCCTCTACATGACGGCCACGCCGCGCATTTACGACGATGCCTCCAAGGGCAAGGCGAAGGATTTGGACATCCAGATTTATTCGATGGACGACCCAGCGATTTATGGCGCGGAATTGCACCGGCTCGATTTCTCGGAAGCTGTCCGCAAGGATTTGCTTTCCGATTACAAGGTCTTGGTTCTCGCCGTGGACCAACTACACGTCAGCACCGCCTTGCAGCAGCAGTTCGCCAAAAACAAGGAACTCACACTGGACGACGCCGTGAAAATCGTCGGCTGCTGGAACGGCTTGCGGAAGCGTTTTGTGAAACAGGAAGGCGATTACAGCGAAGCGATTGATAGAACTCCCATGCGCCGCGCTGTGGCGTTCAGCAGCCGCATCAAGGACTCCCAGAAAATCACCAGTCTCTTCGACGAAATCATCAAGGACTACACCCGCGAACACGACGGCGAAAACGCCACGGAAGAAACCAATCCAGATTTTCTCCGCACCGAAGTCCGCCATGTGGATGGCCGGATGAATGCACTCTTCCGGCAGGAAGCCCTGCAATGGCTCAAGCAGGACACCACCCGCGACGGCACGGTCTGCCGCATCTTGAGCAATGCCCGCTGCCTGTCCGAAGGCGTGGACGTTCCGGCGCTGGATGCCGTCATGTTTCTCAATCCGCGCAATTCCGTCGTGGATGTCGTCCAATCCGTCGGGCGCGTCATGCGCAAGGTGGAAGGCAAGCAATGCGGTTACATCATCCTGCCAATCGGCGTGCCGGCGGGCGTGCCGCCGGAGGAAGCCCTGGCCGACAACGAAAAATACAAGGTCGTCTGGCAGGTCTTGCAGGCGTTGCGCGCCCACGACGACCGCTTCAATGCCATCATCAACCAGCTTGAGCTGAACAAACAGCGCCCTGGCCAGATTCAAATCATCGGCGTCGGCGGCGATGGCGAACGGAAGCCCGGCGAAGCCCACGACCAGGCCGTCCAAGCCCATCTCAATTTTCCCCTCCAAGATTGGGAGAACGCAATCTTCGCCAAGATTGTCATCAAATGCGGCACGCGCAAATACTGGGAGCAATGGGCGCAGGACGTGGCGAAGATTGCCGAGCGCCACATCATCCGCATCACCGCGCTGCTAAAAAGCTCCGATGAAAAATACCGCCAGCGCTTCGATAAGTTCCTTCAGGGACTCCGCAAGACGCTTAATCCCAGCATCAGCGAGGACGACGCCATTGAAATGCTCGCCCAGCATCTCATCACGAAGCCGGTGTTTGACGCGCTGTTTGAAGGCTACGAATTCACCAGGCAAAACCCCGTCTCCAAGACCATGCAGAAGATGCTCGACCTTTTGGACGAGCAAAACCTGGAAAAAGAAACTGAATCCCTGAAAACATTCTATGACAGCGTGCGGGAGCGGGCGAGCGGCATTGACAACGCGCAGGGCAGACAAAAGATCATCGTCGAGCTTTACGACAAATTTTTCAAGACCGCGTTCCCCCGCATGGCCGAACGGCTGGGCATCGTCTATACGCCGGTTGAAGTCGTGGACTTCATCATCAAGAGCGCGGACGACGCCCTGAAATCCGAATTCGGCATCGGCCTCACGGATAAAAACGTCCACATCCTCGACCCCTTCACCGGGACGGGCACGTTCATTGTGCGCCTGCTCCAGAGCGGTACCATTGCGGACGGCGACCTCACCCGCAAATTCCGCGAGGAACTGCACGCCAACGAAATCATCCTGCTCGCCTACTACATCGCCGCCATCAACATAGAGGAAGCCTATCACGGGCGCGTGAAAAAGGATTACGAACCGTTTGAAGGCATCGTCCTCACCGACACGTTTCAACTCTCCGAAGGCAAAGGCACTTTTGACGACCCGAATTTTCAGGTCAACAGCGAACGCGCCACCAAACAAAACAAGCGGGACATCCGCGTCATCATCGGCAACCCGCCGTATTCGGCATTGCAAGACAGCGAGAATGACAGCAACAAAAATCTGAAATACCCGCAACTCGACGACAAAATCAGAAATACCTATGCGGCTCATTCCACTGCCGTTTTGAAAAACAGTTTGTATGACTCCTACATTCGCGCCGTGCGTTGGGCGAGTGACCGGGTGAAAGACAAAGGAGTCATCTGCTTTGTCAGCAATGCAGGGTTTATAGATGGAAATGCGATGGACGGACTGCGGAAATGCTTAACGGATGAATTCGCGGCAATCTATTGTTTCAACTTGCGCGGCAATGCCCGCACCTCTGGCGAGCAGCGGCGCATGGAGAAAGGCAATGTCTTTGGTGGAGGCACGCGCACGCCGGTTGCAATCACACTCCTCGTCAAGAATCTGGAACACAAATGCGCGTGCCAGCTTTTCTACCACGACATCGGCGATTACTTGAGCGCCGAAGAAAAACTGCAAATCGTCACTGACTTTGCCAGCATCAAAAGCATTCCCTGGAGCAAGCTCACTCCCAACAAGAACCATGACTGGATTAACCAACGCGACCCCGCGTTTGAGAAATTCATCTCGCTTGGCGACAAGGACGGAGAGCAGACGCAGACCATCTTCGATTTATATTCCAGCGGCGTAAAAACCAACC
>DATEGR010000080.1:0-4086 GCA_035279985.1 Verrucomicrobiia bacterium | reverse complement strand
GACCTTGCTGCGATTTTGTTGTTTCATTGTTGGAACAGCCTTCTTAAGCTGAATTAAATCAACATGAAAGCAAGATTCCGATTTTTACTATTCGCCTCCCTGCTCCTCGCCGTGGGTTTTTGCCTGGCCGGATGCGCCTCGGCCGGACTGAATGGATACCGGGGAAAACCGTTTCAGGACAGCGTATATCAAGGCGGTCCGCAGAAAATTCCCGGGCGCGTCCAGTGCGCCTACTACGATTTCGGCGGCGAGGGCGTCGCCTATCACAACACGGATTCCGTGAACCATGGCAGCGGAGAACTGAATCCGGACAATGGCTCCTATCTCAATGAGTTTCGGATGAAAGAGGGCATTTCCACCTCTTACACGAAATTTCACGACGGGATTGACAACAATCCCTACAACCTGGTGCTGCCGCCGGCGGATCAACTTTATGTCGGCTGGACGGTACCCGGCGAATGGTTCAACCTGAGCGTTGCCGTCAAACACACCGGGGTTTACACCTTTGACCTGTTATACACCTCGAACCGCGGCGGAACGATTTCCTTGGATTGGAATGGTAAACCGCTGGTTCCTACTATCAATATCATCTCCACCCGCACCGACAAAGACCCCCTGGCGTGGCGGCAATGGCATCATTGGAACCTCATGACCAATATCGCCGAAGTGAAATTGCCCAAGGGCGTGGGTGTCTTGACGGTCCACGTCCTCACCGAAGGCAACATGAATCTGGCCTGGCTCGATTTTAAGCCAAAAACGAAATAGCCCGCGCGCGCGCTGGCGTAAAATTGGCAATCTTCATCAAAATCTGCTTTGCCTCCCGGCGTCTTGCTGGTGAAATAGGCCAAAATTTATGAGCAATATCCCTTCCGACCTGAAATACACGAAATCTCACGAATGGGTCCGCGTCAGCGGCGACACGGCGACCGTAGGCATCACCGACCATGCCCAGCATGAATTGACCGACATCGTCTTTGTCGAGCTGCCGGAAATCGGCAAGCAGTTCAAGAGCGGCGATGCCTGCGCCGTGGTGGAATCGGTAAAGACTGCGAGCGACATCTACTCGCCGGTCAGCGGCGAAATTGTGGAAACGAACAAGGCGGTTGTGGACAATCCGGCGCTGGCAAACACCGAACCGTACGCCGGCGGCTGGTTCTTCAAAATCAAATTGAGCAATCCGGCGGAACTGAATGCCCTGCTGTCGCCGGAAGAGTACAAGAAGCAGATTGGCGGCTGAACCATTAGAAAGTTTACGCTCGTAGCAGCCGAGGCAACGAGGCTCAAATATCTATGCCAACTATCGTCATTCAGAGCCTCCTCACGTCGGCTGCTACTTCCTTGGCGGGCAGTTCGGAGAGAACACTGCGACATGTCCCACGGCAAATTCGCGCCCACCAGTGTTCATCCGCGGTTAAATCTCAGCGATGAAAACCCGTTTATTCATCAAGTCGTACTGCCCATGGTGCCACAAGGCGATGGACTGGCTGGATGAACATGGTGTCAAATATGAAACACTGGATGTCATTGCCAGCGAGGAAGCCTTGGATGAGATGGTCCGGCTGGCCGGGCAGGAACTCGCTCCGGTGATTGAGGTGGACGGCCAGGTGCTGGCGGACTTCGGCCCGGAGGAACTGGCGGCGTTTTGGCAGAAGAATTTCAACCACAATTAAAATGTCCCTCACCCGTCGCTTCGCGCCACCCTCTCCCGTCCGACGGGAGAGGGCCGGGGTGAGCGCCGTTTATCTGTGTGCATCTGTGTTGATCCATGGTTAAAATACATCTGTGACTGCGACTGAATTTAAACCGCGACCGCGCCTGCCGGAATGGCTGCGTTTCAACCTGCCCACGTCGGACGGGTTTGCGCAGACGCGCAATCTGCTGGACGAGTTGAAGCTGCACACGGTCTGCGAAAGCGCCAAATGCCCGAACCATTGGGAATGCTGGAGCAAGGGCACGGCCACGTTCATGATTGCCGGCGACCGGTGCACGCGCGCCTGCGGTTTCTGCGCCGTGTCCACCGCCAAACCACTGGCGCTGGAAACCGACGAGCCAATACGCGTTGCCGAGGCCACACGGCGGATGCGGCTGCGCCACATCGTCATCACCGCTGTCGCCCGCGACGATCTGGCCGACGGCGGCGCGGACCATTTTCGCCGGACGGTGGAAAAGGTGCGCGAACTGAATCCTGACATTGTTATTGAAGTGCTGGTGCCCGATTTCAATGACCGTGACGAATCCATCGAAGCGGTGCTGGCGGCGAGTCCGCATATTTTCAATCACAATCTCGAAACGGTGCGGCGCCTGACGCCCGGCGTGCGCCATCGCGCGACGTACGACCGTTCCCTGAGCGTTCTGGGCAAGGTGAAAGCCCGCCGCCGTGGCAGGATGTATACCAAGTCCGGTCTGATGCTCGGTCTCGGCGAAACGGAAGACGAATTGCTGACCGCGATGAACGATTTGCGCGCGGTGGGTTGCGACATTCTCACGCTCGGGCAGTATTTGCAGCCGACCTTAAAGCATCTGCCGGTGATTGAATTTGTCACGCCCGACAAGTTCGCAGCCTACAAGCTTCGCGCCGAGGAGATGGGCTTTGTTCACGTAGCCAGCGGACCCATGGTGCGGAGCTCCTATCACGCTGACGAATTTACGCTGCCGTCAATGAGCCGGTAAAAACGGGTTCCGGTGGATCAGCAGGTATGCGGCAACGCCAAAACACAAGATGCCGATGGTGAACCCAATCACGGTAATGACGGTTTTCAGCATACGGGCCTGTTCGTAAGTGCGTTCGGTATTGCGTCGTTCCATGGACATGAAGGCGGCGAAATCCTTGTCGAGGGCATTGGTAATGGCCTGCTCATCCTTGAGCTGAAGCAAGAACCATTCGCCCTTCGCCGGCTGCCACTCGGCCGGCAATTCGGCCAATTTGGCCGCGTTGGCGGAACGAAACCCCAGTTGCGTCCAAAACGGTGAACTTTCCTGTGTCCACACCCGGAAGACTCCATGATTGGAGGCGAGGGTTTGGAGGCGATTCCAGAATAATTGGCGCGCCTTGTCGGCCTGGGCGAAATCAAGGTAGCTCTCACTGTGCAACCGCGCGTGTTGCCGGGCAATCTGAATACCGATGGCGCCAAGCAGCTGGCCGTCGGCGGTTTCGACTACTTGAAATTCCGTCAGGCGTTTTTCCAGTTCATCGGCGGGTAAAAGCATGGAGCGCCAAAGCACCTTGAGACTTTCCCGGTCGTCGGTGGTTGCGCGCCGGACACTGAACTGGGATGAATTGGTCACGGCCGAAAACTAGCGCAACGGGAGCCGATAGAAAAGCGCAGGAATATCTGACCAGTACATTCTGGTGGGGCGAGGCTTTCCATGAACCGGTTCGTTGTAGCGCAGTGGTCCCGACTGCGGGTTCCGACAGCGTCCCGCTGTCGGAAAGCAACTTCCCTGGCGGGGACGCCGGGGTGAACCCGCAGGCGCGGACGCCTGCGCTACAACGATGCGGTTCAAGGTCTGTGGGCAGTTCCAAGAGGAACAGGAAACTACTGACAAGCCGGTCCCGGCGCGTCGAAGGTAGCGACGACGGCTCGCAGGATCACCGCAGAGCGGGACAGGCGCTCGCCCCACCAAAGGTCGCAAAATGTGTCCCTGCCAATGTCCGAATTTACTGGATCAGCATCGGTATTGGCATAAATAGCAAAGAAGAATTTGCATTTTGCACAGCCTGTGCAACTTTCAGCGGCGATTAGAGCGCATTTAACTATGAATAATCTGAATCCACAGCAACTGTTGCAGGCCCTCAAATGGCGTTATGCCACCAAGGTGTTTGACGCGACCAAAAAGATTCCCGACGACATCTGGCAGGCTCTGAAACAGGCACTCGTGCTCACTCCCACTTCCTACGGGTTACAGCCGTTCAAATTCCTGGTCGTTGAAAGTCCCGCCAAACGCGCGGAGTTGCTCCCCCACGCGTGGAGCCAAAAGCAGGTCGTGGACGCGTCGCATTTTATCGTATTTACCGCGCAGACAAAAGTGACGGAAACAGACGTGGACAAATTGATCAATCATACCAGTCATACGCGCCAGATTCCT
>DATEGR010000079.1:0-3776 GCA_035279985.1 Verrucomicrobiia bacterium | reverse complement strand
AGACGTTGATGGCAGGATTGTATTTGTTCGAAAACACATCCGAGGTGGTCAGGAAGAAATCGTTGGTGGAAGCATAGGGGTTGCGCAACTGGTTGGTATAAACCGCTCCCAGCTCATTGTTGGTAATGAAGGCCACGTTCCCGGTCAGCTGGTTGGTAAAGGTGATGACCCCGTTCAAATTGTTCGTCCAGGCATAAGCCTGATGCGCGTCGTGACAGACGGCGCAGGTGATGGCGACATTGAAATCATTGGTCAGCGTCGTGCTCGGATTTTCGCCTTCCAGGAAGGCTTCCCGGGCGGACCCGGAATGGCAACGGCCGCAACTGCTGATGCTGCTGGCGGAGGAGGCCATGGACTGAAGCACGTCGGGCACCACGGCGCCATGCGGTGATGCGCTCCAATCCTCAAAACCAAACCCCAGCGGGTGATGGGTCACGACCGACGCGGGAGTGAGTTGGGCACTGTGGCAACCGCCGCAAACCTGCGCGGCCAGTTCCACGCGCGGCACCACGGTGGGATCACCGGGATTGGCGGCGTGATTGGCGGCCGGTCCGTGGCAATTCTCGCATTGCACGCCTTCGAGCTGCGGCGTTTTGAAGGCGTTCGTGAAGCCCGATGGCAATTCATAACCGACGGTGTGGCAGGCCAGGCAGCTCGAATTGGTGTCCTGATGAATCCGCTGGAGACTCGTGAAGGCTTGAGCGTGGGCGGTCAGGATATAGGTCGAATGAACACCGGCATGACAGGCCAGGCAGGCCTGCGCGCCGGCGTAAGCCGATGCCGGACCGGAGACGCGGAAAAAGTTATTGCTGGAAATGTTCGTGACGCTGGCGGTCCGGCTCAGGTTGAAATTGCCCACCGGCTGCCAGCTTCCGCTCTGCAACCGGGATTTCTGGTACAAGTGGTAGTAGCCGGACGGGCCATCCCAGGTCAACGTGAAACCGTTGGTGGCCTGCTGAATGCCGGTCATCACGGGCATTCCGGGCATTCCGCCCGGCTGGATGATGGTCAAATGCTGAACGCCTTGCGCCCAACCCGACAAGCCGGTCAAAAGGAAACCCGCCACCGCCAGAATTGAAACGAAGGCAGTGTTCCGATTTGGTTGTAGGGCACGACGCAAGGAGTGCTGGTCCAAACGACTCTTCACCTCGTCGCCTACAAATTGGGACACCGCCGAAACGAACGCCCGCTCGACACCTGATGCACTGGCAGAGTTCATAGGCTGCAAATGCGGTTGCATGGGCAATCCATGTTTAAAGGCGCCAGTAACCGTCGTTGGCCGCCCGCTAATAATCGGGCAACCACCGGCTGGCCAGTCTGCTGATTCTGAGCAGGTTGCAAATTGAATTCGAGCCTTCATTTGCGCTATTGCAGACTCACATGAAGGTGGGTTTGAGGCTATTCCGATATTGCTGTTTGCTCACCCCGATTTGCTCTAAGCCGGAACCATGCAGTTGAGAATGGATGCCAGGCGACAACCCAAACGGGTAGGACAGGCGTCGCGCCTGTCTCCATCTAAAAATTCCTCCTCACCAGTTGGTGACTGCCCTTAAGCCGAGGAAACAACGCCTCAAGGCGGAAATTCAAAAGTCAGAGACAGGCGCGACGCCTGTCCTACTGCATCGTTACGGCTAAGTTTGCCAAAAAACTTGTGGTGAGCGTTTATCCGAACGAATTTCCCTCGCCTCGCTCATCGAACTTTGGCAGGTTGTAACACTCTGATAAGACCCACAAGTACAAAAGACACAACGATGAGACCGGCATTGACCGATGAAATGGGTTCCATGAACAAACCGCAAAAAGGGGAACAGGCCCAGGTTCGGATCGTCATTCTGGCGCTGGTGTCCTTTCTGTTGGGCGTGGCGGCGACCGCCTTTTGGTTTCACCTGGCCTCCAACCGCACGGCGGAAAGTGTGAGTTCCCAGGCAAGTAGTGAAGGGAGCCAGCCGGACAATCAGCAACCTGCCGAGCCGCGACCCGGCGCGAATGCCCCGGCGCGGAAGTTTGTGGAACCGCCGGTGCCCGTCGCCCCGGCGGCCATCGAAGACGTCAAACGCGCTCTGCCCAATTATGCTTCACTGTCCGTTGACCAGGGAACGGAAATTCTGCGGCAGGCCGCGCTGAAAAAATACGCCGCCGCCGCGCAGGAACTGCAAAGCCAGGTGGCCCGGGCGCAGACCGAATTGAGCCAGGCGGAAAGCAAATCCCCGGCCGACCAGCAGGCGGCCATCAAACATTTGCAGCAGGTACAGGCGGAGCAGAGCCAGAAGCTCCAGCAGATCGGCGGAGAATTGCAGACGCAAATCACCGCATTGAAGCAACTGAAGAGTGCCGCGCAATGACCCGCTGACCGAAGCGCATCAACGCAAAATCAAAGCGCTTCGCCACGCGAGGGGCGCCGCAGAGGTGAAATCGCAGCAGCCGATGTGAATCGGCTCATCGTGCGTCATGGTTTTCAAATGGAGCGAACTGATCCCGCAAAGCGGGACAGCCAGGAGATTAATTAAATTGCTCCAACACAGCTTTTTTGCTCCTCACCCCGGCCCTCTCCTCGTTCGGCGAGGAGAGGGAGACTTGTTTTATGGGACGGGTTCCCGGGGTATTCGCTGCGCTCAACCCCCGGGCTGATTTCTTCTGCCCCGATGGGGCAAGTCCGTCTGCCATAGGTCACGGCGATGAAGCCGCGTTCGGGATTTTCTGCGCCGCTCAGGCGCGAACTGCATTTGGCGCGAAAGCCGCGCGGGTTATGTCCGCCCGGCAGGCTGACTTTGCCGGCGACCGGATTATTTTAACAGTAACAAAAAACCCCTCCCGGTCGGGGAGGGGTATGGATGGTTCCTGCAGGCGGTTACGGGTTCGGGTTGGTGATGACCCGGAAGAACATTTGCACGTTGTTCCGCGTCGGGGTGACGTAACTGACCGAGTTGCCCGTGCCCAGGATCGGATTACCGATGTTTTGCCAGCCGCCGCTGAGGGACGAAATGCCCTGAATCTGATACATGTTGCCCTGGGTCGTGTTAAAGGCAATCTCTGCCGCGGTGTAGATGGCGATGCTGTTGGTGACTCCGGAGTTGACCAGAGTTTTGCCGTCCATCCAAACCACGCCACCCGGGACGGTGATGCCGGACTGGGTCGGATTCAGGCCCAAAGCATACATCATCCAGTTGGGAACGTTGTTGGTATTGTTGACAGCATTGGGTGCCGCCGCAGGATTGTTAATGGAACCAAAGTAATTGGTCTGCCAGGAATCGGGCAAACCGTCGTTGTTGGCGTCGCCGGTCAGATTGGCGATGGACGCCTTGAGCAGACCCACCGCGTAGGCGGTGTTGTGAATGCCCATGCTACCGTCGTTGCTTACGAACTCCCAGTTGTAAGCCGCTTCCAATTGCGGCGTGGTCCAGGTCGCCATATTGGTCGTGTTCACGCCGGGCGGTAATAGCGCGGCCAGTTTGTTGAGGAGAGTTTGCACCTCGGTTTGCACGCCCTGGATGACGCCGTCGCCGTTGTAATCCTGCAACGGGAAGTCGAACGAGGTGACGGTCGCACCGTGGCATTGCTGACAGGCGGCGACCAGATCCACGCCCCCGGCGCTCACGTTGAACGTGTGGCCGCCCGCGAGCAGGAATGAGGGATTGTTGGTGGCGAGCGTCTGCATGTGGCAGGTGACACAGGTATCGGAAACCGCGTTGGCGTGAGCCGAGCTGGGAATGGTTTGACCGTAGGTGAAACCATTGACGCCCTCCAGCATGTCGCCCTGCGGCCCGTGATGCGGGCCA
>DATEGR010000078.1:0-17716 GCA_035279985.1 Verrucomicrobiia bacterium | reverse complement strand
CCCCAAGATGGCAAAAATTCATTTCATGGCGGAAACGGACTGCGCCTGGATTTGCGAGCAGATTTCAACTCTGGATTTCGCGCAGCAACCGCCAACCACTCGCAAGTCACAGTCCCGATACACGAATCAAACTTTATGCTTTGCTGTATGACCGCGCCGCACCTGTGCCGCTTGAATTTTGCTCGGAAGATTATTCTGCATCTGCTTTGAGCGAATGTACCCAAGGCGAAAAATGGCCGGGAAAAAGGGTGGCGTTGTGTCGTGAAAACGTTCGCCGATGGCGGCGTGATCTGGGATTGAAACTGTCCCGGCATGTTGTGGCAAAATTTTGTCATCCCCGGACAGCCACAACCTATCTCCTTCCGACAAAAGAAACCGGCGTTGACGTTGACCACGCCGCCGGAAAGAAAATCGGTCTGCCGTTTGACTTTCGGCAATTCAAAAAGCTTTCACCCAGGTCCGCAGGTTGAGCCAACAGGCATGTTATTGGTGTCTCATTATGCCAGAGACATCATTGACAAAAACTGTGGCAGGCGGCACGCAAGCCAGCAAAACGAAACTCGCGCCCAAAGCGCGGGAACTACTCACAGAACGAACCAATGGCTTGCCCGTCTGGATTCGTGCGCCAAAAAGCGGCGTAGAGTTTTACACCGGATTCAGCAGGGCAAAATTATACCAGTTGGCGGGCGAGGGAAAAATCCGTTCCGTTTCGATTCGCGAGCAAGGCGCGGTCAAGGGCACACGCCTTTTCAATCTTCAATCCATTTTGGATTTCATCGTCAAGTGCGAGGCGGAAACGGCGGAGGCTGCTGAAACACCGGACACGGATACGATGTTGCAAGCGGCCGGTGCGGTAGTTTCCAGCAAGAAGGAGGCGGATGAATGGCGTTGAAAACAACGGCAGATCAAGGGGCGGTTGCACGCGTCACGGGTTTTTACCGGGGCAGTCGGGCAATCCCGGCGGCAGACCAAAAGGTCTGGCGGCTCTCGTGCGTGCGCAAACCAAAGACGGCAAGGAACTGGTTGACCTAATGCTCCGGGTACTCCGTGGAAAACTTGTCGTGAATGGCAGGAAGCCAAATATCAGCGAACGAATGAAAGCCGCTGAATGGCTGGCTGATCGCGGCTGGGGCAAGTCGGTTGAAACCCATGCGATTGAAATCCCCGATGAAGCTGAACAGAACCTCCAACAGGCAATCGCAGTAGCGCGGCTTTTAGCGCGTGAAAGAATGGGGATTGAAACCATTGATGAAGCCGAAGCAAGGCAAACACCATGACCGGCCAGCTTCCACCGTTTCTTCAAGCGTTGATCGCCACGTCGCCGCGTGCCGGTGAAGGTGTTCACACCTGGCTATTTCGGGTAGCCCGGCAGTTGCACTCCCATTTGCCCGCTGGCGAGATTGTGAACCTGCTCGAAAACCGGGTGCAAAATTGCGGGCGTCACGTCAGCCGGAAAGAAATTGAAGACGCCGTAAAAAATTCTATCCCGTGCGCGTGGCAGCCAAAGGGCAATGCCGCGCCGGTGCAATCCGCTGCGAAATGGCCGAAAGTGAACCAAGAGCAACGCGCCGCGATTCTGCGGGACAGTGGCGGGCTGGCGGACTTGTGGGATTTGTCCAAGCCACGCATCGAGGACAACGGGCAACACACGGAAACAATCATTGACCGGCTTTTCCCCGGCAACACGCTTTTGTGTTGTGGCAAATCGAGTCAGGAATTTGACACCCGCCCGCGCGAAGTGTGGCGCGGTGAATTGTCCGCGTTGCAATTGATCGTGCCGTCGCCCATGTCGGCAGTCACCGGCACAACCAAAGGCGGCAAGGAATCAACACACACACTCGCCAACACTGGTGCGCGGCGGTTTCTGATTTGCGAATTTGACACTGGCACGGTGGACGAGCACGCGGCTTTGCTTTTGCATCTCGGCGCATTCGCGCCGCTGGTATGTGCGGTCCACAGCGGCGGCAAATCACTTCACGGGTGGTTTTATGTTCAAAGCCAGTCCGACGCGAAGATTGAAAAGTTTTTCCGCTATGCCGTTTTGCTTGGGGCGGATCGGGCGACGTGGACACGCTCGCAATTCGTGCGGATGCCGGACGGCACGCGCGACAACGGCGAACGGCAGACAGTTTTTTACACCAACTTCAAACCATTGGAGGCAAAACGATGAAGCCGCTACTTGAAACAGCCGAAATCCGTGACACACCGGACGTGGACGCGCCGGGTGCGGCAGATTTGAAAGCGGAAATGCTCGCCTATTTTGACACCGCCACCTGCTCCGCTGAAATGCTGGCGCACGTTGCCGTGCCGCCACGTGAACCGATTGTGGGCGAGTGGTTCAAACAAGGTGACTTGGGATTTATTTATGGGGCGCGCGGCTTGGGCAAGACCTGGCTCGCAATGTTGCTGGCGCGGAGGTGCGTCGAGGGTGGCAGCGTGGCTGATTGGAACGTCCACAAGCCCCGGCGCGTGCTTTACGTTGACGGTGAAATGCCGCTGGACGGTATCCGCGAGCGTGACGCGGCGTTGTCCACCACCCCCGCCGACGGAATGTTTTATTTGCAACACGAGGCTTTATTTCATCTCACCGGCGAGGTTTTGAACTTCACCAATCCAACCGCACAAGCCGCGATTTTGGAAAAGTGCCAGCGTGACGGCATTGAAATTCTTATCCTCGACAACCTTTCATGCCTGTTCACCGGTATCAAGGAAAACGACGCGGACGCCTGGGAGCGTGTTTTGCCGTGGTTGCTGGATTTGCGCCGGAATCGGATCGCCGTTGTTTTCATCGCCCATGCCGGGCGGAATGGATTCATGCGCGGCACTTCGCGCCGTGAGGATGCGGCGTTTTGGATCCTCCACTTGACGGAAGCCCAAAACGCGGGCGAAGTCCAGACCGGCGCGAAATTTGTAGCGCGGTTTGCGAAAAACCGCAACGCGACGGAAACCGATTGCCCGCCGCTGGAATGGCATTTCTATTTGCCCAAAGGCGAAGCCCGCGCCCGTGTGAGTTGGAAAAAATTATCCACGCTTGAAGTGTTTCGGCAATGGGTGGAGTCGGGCTTGACCAAAGCCAGCGAAATCGCAGAGGAAATGCAGATCAGCACGGGGCAAGTTTCCAAGCTCGCCAAAAAGGGCATCACAGCGGGCTGGCTCAAAAAGGATGGCCGGGAATACGCGCTCACCGGGCAAGCGTGACGCTCGTTTCTAAGATTGCGCCCTTTGGCGTGGCAACGGGAAACGAAGGCCGGAAGCCGCGCAGAAGCCTTGAAATATCAGGGTTCACCGCGGCGGGGCTGGCAACGAAATTGGAAACGAGCTTACCAAACTTGCCGCACGTCACCAGTTCTTGCTTTGACCGCCCTCGTATGCTTCAATGGTCAGTGTTCCGAAAGAACGAATGTAACCAAACTAACCACTAAAATTTAGCGTAGCTTCGGCTGCGGGCTGCATCGAAAACCGCGAATTTTCCCCAGGCCCGTCAAACAACCGACCGAGCACGCGCCCAATCGGGCGCGGCTTGGCGTGCTTGTTTGACAGGCGCTTCGCGGTGCCTCGATGCAGGGCGCGTTGAGTTCGCGCCCCTTCTGTTCCGTGGTTTGAGATGCGCACCAACCGCAATCAACAAACCATGAAGCTCAATTTTTTACCGGAAGTTTTGGCTGTTCTACCTATTTTAGTCGCATCTGCGACTGGAGCCTCTGCCCAAGTCACATATTCGGTCACTGACTTGGGTTCGTTTAACATCGGATATGCCCTTTCAATCAACAGCAGCGGCCAAATTGCGATGAATCCAAGTGGCTCTTTGGCTCTGGGTTATCCGCTGGGTAAAGCCATTAACGACGGTGGCCAAACTGCGCAGGGAGATTTTCTTTACACTGGCGCGACTGCGACACCCTTGGGCTACCTGCCGGGTGGTGACACCACTGGTGCCATTGGTATCAACAACAGCGGCCAAGTGGTGGGGGTTGCCAACACTGGCAGGGGGACGCCGTATCAAGCGTTTCTTTACAGTGAGGGCATGATGACTGATTTGGGGCAGGGCGGTGCCATTGCAATCAACAATAGCGGTCAAGTCGTGGGATACACCGCAGTCAACCGCAATCTTCCAAACCATGCTTTCCTATACAGCGGAGGGACAATAACGGACCTGGGCACCTTGGGCGGCGGAGTGAGTTACGCCACCGCCATCAACAACGTTGGCCAAGTTGTGGGGCTGTCTGACACGAGCGGCGACCTGGCAGACCACGCATTCCTTTACACCGGCGGGACAATGATTGATTTGGGCACTTTGCCCGGCACTTCGATCAGCGAAGCGCACGGCATCAATGACGGTGGCCAAATTGTTGGCTATACCGAAACCCCAAGCGGTTACGGTGGTTTCTATGCGTATCACGCATTCATTGACAGCGACGGGACGATGACCGACTTGAACAGCCTTATCGCTGCCAATTCCGGCTGGACGTTGATAAACGCAGAAGGAATAAACAACAGCGGGCAGATTGTCGGCTATGGCACCAACCCATCAGGGCAGACTGACGCTTTCCTGCTCACGCCGGTCCCTGAACCAGCCACCGATGCGTTGAGCGTGGCAGGTGCGGCAATGCTATTGCTGTCCCGTCGCATCATCGGCCACCGACAGTCTTTCAAAGTTCACTCGCACGTCAATTAAGCATCGCGTTTTTGCCTATGGGCCTATTTGGTAAATTTTTCGGGAATAAGAAGAGTCAGCCATACGTTCATGCAGGCAGGACACTGACATTAAAATTGACCCGTTCTCTGAATTTGCCTGGTTGGAACGAAGGTTTGCCAAATTACACACACGAGGAAATTGCCGCAATTGACCGCAGCTTGTCTCAGTTTCAAAACATGGCAAACCGCGAGCTTGGAGGTGATGCCAAGTTTCATCCCGACGTAATTCCAGAAATCCAAAGAAAGTTGGCTGGTGACGCACTCGCCGAACTCGCACGGTATAAATTGATGATTCAATCAGAGGACATTCCCACTGACTGGAAACCCATAGCGAGTGCGTTCCTGAAAGCATGGGCTTCACTCCTTGACCCGTTGAGTCTCTTAGAACTTGGCGATTTGCTCGCAAAAGTTGGATGCAAAAATGAAGCCAAGGAAGTATTCCAGGTTGTGCTGTTGTTTCCTTCCTACGCCAAAACTCTTTGGGGTAAAAACGATGACGACCTGCTTGAACGCATAGTCGGCCAAGCCAAAGAAACTCTACAGATTTTGAGTTGAGGAGTTCACCCGCCATGAACGAGAATCAGAAGACCGCGAAATACTTGGTCAAACGACCAAGCGAGTCGGAGGAGTTCTCTTTCGTGGCGACATTGGAACAGATCAAGGCTGGTCTGAAAACAGGCCAAGTTAAGCCGGAATGGGGTGTTAAAAATGAATCCGGTGGTTACTGGATGACCATCCACAATTTGATTTACGATCCGCCTCATCCTAAGTCGCCTGCCGCGCCTCCGGCAAGACGTGTCATCAAATGGGCTGCGCTTGTGTTCATCACAAGTTGTCTGATTCCGCCGTGGCAATTCACCGCTGATCGCAACGGCAATGCCGGTTTTCACACTCGCAAACCCGCTGGCTACTCATTGGTTTTTGTTCCGCCAACTAATCCTGAGTCCATTGATGGAAGTACACTATGGTTCGGCGTCCAGATTGATTTTGGCCGCTTATTTCTTGAATGGGCTGCGCTTGCCGCTGTAACCGGCATGGTTTGGATACTTGTGGTTAAACCAGCATGGCCGCGCGATGACAAAGCAAATCGTCCGCAGAAATTCACCCCGCCAACCGGCAACCCGGAGAACTGAAACGGCCACGCCATATTTTATGAAAACCAAACTCGCAATTGTTGCACTGGCCGCGTTGCTTGCGGCAGGCTGTCTCACCCCTGCGTCAAAAATCAATGGCGTTTCTATCGGCATGACCAAGGCACAAGTTTTGAAAATTATGGGAACGCCGGTCAGCGTCATAGCCGACACAAATTCCGAATGTCTGAATTACAACCTGGCAGAAGTGCCGACGTATTTTGATATGCCCGGAACGCCCTACGAAATTAAACTGGTTGATGGCAAAGTGGTTTCCTACGGGCGCGCTGGCAGCACTCCAACTTCCCGCCCTGTGCCGGCGCCCGTCATCGTGCCGGTGGTGCGTTAAGCAATGTCCGCTCACGCCAAGCATGAAGTCGCCATCACCTTGAAAAGCAATTCTCCGGGCGCGAAATCACAGAGGCAAAACTCCCGGAGCCGAGCGGCGGGTGCAATGTGGAGCGGAGCCAGTTGAGGCGAGCAAGACATTGACGCGACGGCCGGCGACACACAATCGGCCTCTGATTCACGCGCACGTCACCACGCAACTGCGCTATGGTGTGAGCAGGGCATCCGCCAACATCCGATCAAGGCGAATTTCTCGCGGTCGTTTCGCCTTCATCCGTAGGCGAAAAATGGATGACACCAACCCCTTAACCATTCGGCCAACGAAACGAGCCGCATCCGCGCCAGTGTCAAATTGTGGCAAAATGCGGCAACGAACTTGTCGCAATGTGACGCCTTTTAACATCGCGCATCTGTCGCCATTTGTTGCCTTCACCTGAAGGCTTTTTACACGGACAAGCCCTACCCCTGCCATCCCGCACGTTTTTGAGTCCGCAAAGTGGTCGCGGTTGTGACACGGAATGTCCGCGACATAGCTCGGCCTTCTGCCTGTGGCTTTGTCCAGTCCGCGACCGCGTCCAGCACGCAAACAGTCCGAGTCCGTGTCCTGGCCTTGTTTATAGCCAGTCCGTGATCGTGTTCAGGCCATGACCGCATCCGCGTTCGCAATCAGTCCATGTCCGCGACCGTGTCCAATTCCGCTAATGTTCACATTCAGCCCGTGTTCGCGAACTGTCCATCTCCGTGTCCAGTCCGCATCCGCGCCGGGTTCACACTGGCTTCGCGTGAATCGCCCTTCGATTGTATGGCTCGCTGCGCGTCGTCAAGGTCGTTTCGCCATAATGCCTGGCGACTTCCACCTATGACGATGCTCGCTTCGCCGGAAGACAGACGGGCGATTAAGGATTTACGCGGGAAGTGTCGAAGCCGGGTGGTTGCCGCATTGCGGACATTCCCCGGCCAGTGCAGCGGACACAGTTGGTTCACCATCGGAGCGCCGACTGCCCCGGACAGACTTTGAACGTAGTGGAGTCGCGGTCTAGGATTGGACGCGGACTGACCTCGACTGTGGACAGCGGCGCGGCCATTCGCCCGGACAGACCGCGATTTGACCGCGGCCATTGCGCGGACTCAAAAACCTCGTTTCGACGAGGGGTAACGCGTGCCCTGTGAAAAACCGATAGGTTCAAGGGTGTGCGGATGCCGGTCTGCTTTGGATTGAGTGAGCGCCGCTTTATGCGCCCCGCAGAGGCGATTGGACAGATGACGTGGACACTTCCCGTTTCAGCGTGAACGTGTTGCTCGCGCGTGACAATCCGTGTATGTGATACATCTCCATTGCCCTTGCTTCGGGTAAAATTGCGGCCAAATGAACGGGAGTGCGTATTTATGGGCAGTGAGCGGAAAGGTGCTTTGAGCGGCAATCATCGCGCGCAGACCCGGGCCGCGCAACTGGCCGCCGAGCGTGACGGCCATTTGCCGGTCTGGATTCGAGCACCCAAGCACGGGCACGAATTTTATTCCGGCTGCTCGCGGGCGAAACTTTACGAATGGGCGGGCAAGGGCTTCATCCGCTCCGTTTCGATTCGTGAGCTTGGGCAGATCAAAGGCGTCCGGCTGTTTCATCTCGCCAGCATCCTCGCGTTCATTGAACGGTGCGAGACCGGCAACTCAAAATTGGGCGGGCAAACGCCAACGTTGAAATTTCGATTCATCGCCGAAAATTTCCCCGTTGCCGCGCCCACGCTCCCGCCGGAAACGCCCGAAGCATCAAGTTGACAAACTTCCCTGTGCCGGTTCGCGGAAACGCCTTAAATCGCATTCTGACATCGGCGAACATAGATGGACTTGTTAGCAGCTAGTGTTAGCAGTGACGCATTTTTGAAAATCCTAAAACTCATAAAACACTTGATTTAATTGAGTGAGATCAATGTTGGAGCGGGTGAAGGGAATCGAACCCTCATCTCAGGCTTGGGAAGCCCGCATTCTACCACTGAACCACACCCGCCTGCATTCCGCTATGCGGAACTGGAACGCGGCCTGGCTGCTACCGCATACCACTGATACGGCAAGCCACCGACCTGCCCTGCCTTTCTGTTCTTACCAGACTGGCCGCCGGGTGGCAACAGCTTTGCGAAGCGTTACGACGCGATGCGAAGGTGGTTGATTGCATTGCGCAACTGGTCTTCAATCCGAAGCTGCCGTTCCGGCGAAAAGATTTTGCTGCCATCCAATTCACAAACGTAAAAGCTGTCAATGGCCGCGCCGCGCTCGGTCACGATGCGCGCGCCGATAATATCCACCGCCAGCTTGGAAAGGGTCTGGGAAATCATGTAAAGCAGGCCGAGATGATCCTCGGTTTCGATTTCGATGAGCGTGCGCGTCTCCGACACCTCGTTGTCAAAGTGGATTTGCGTTTGTATCCGTTCACCCGTGTAGGGCTGGTAAACCGGCCGTTGATTGATCTGGCGTGCGATGAGCGCAGGCAGGTCAATGGCTTCGTCCGTCAGGACTTTTTCCAGCAACTCGGCAAACTGGTCATGCTGCTGGCGCGTGGCGAGATTACCGGTGCGCCCGTCGGTCACGTAGAAAGTGTCGAGCACAATGCTGTCCGCGCGGGTGAAAATTTGCGCGCCGAGAATGTTTAATCCCACGGCGCTGAGCGAACCGGCGATTTTGCTGAACAGCCCGGCGCGGTCCCAGGTGCAGATTTTGACGGCGTTGTAGCCGCGGTCAGCCTCGTCCCGCCAGGCAATAATCGGTGAGAGTACGCGACTGTCTTCGAGAATGAGCCGCTGCATAAATCGATGTGCCAGTTCCAGGTCGTCGATGATTTCCCGTGCGGTGCGGACCTGAAAATAGCGCGCCGGCAGCGTGGCAAAATGCGTGTTGATCTCCTCGGCGCTCAACGATTTGGCGGCCAGTTGGCGGACTTCCAACAGCAGGGATTCCCGTTGTTCGGCCTCGGCGCGGATGAATTCTGTGCCGCCCGTGAGGAGAACCAATGCGCGCGTGTGCAACTGCCACAGCAGCGCATCTTTAAAGCCGTTCCAAAGTTTGTCGCTGGTGCCTTGCGAATCGGCGAACGTCAGCAGCGTGAGCAGGTCGAGCGCTTCGGGTGTCTCAACTTTTCGCGCGAAATTGCGAATGACCGCAGCATCATCCAGATCGCGCCGTTGCGAGATGCTCGCCATGAGCAGGTGGTTTTCGATAATGACCCGCAACGTGTGTGCCATCGTGCCGTCGAGCCGCAGCCGCCGGGCGACGCGCATGGCCATGTCGGCGCTGACCCCCGGGTGGTCGCCCCGCTTGTGGTGTCCGGCTTTGCCAACATCATGCAACAACAAGGCCAGATAAAGGAGGCCGGGACGTTCGAGGTTCTGGAAAAGCGGCGCATAGTTTTTATACGGCAATTCCCTGGCTTCCCAGACGCGGTCGAGTTGCTCAAGGCAGACCAGCGTGTGCTCGTCGGCGGCGTATTGATGATAGAATTCGTGCTGCACGAGGCAGGTGAGTTTCCCGAATTCGGGAATGTATTTGCCGAGGAAATTCACCTCGTGCATGGCGCGCAAAACGGGCGAAACGTTGCCGCGCTGGGCGAGAATGGTCAGAAACGTCTCCCGCACATGGGTGTCGTTCAAGAAAGCGCGGTCCACCAGGGAAAGCTCGTTGCGGATAAGCTGCTCCAGGTCGGGATGCAATTTCAGCCGCCGGTGTTGGGCTTGCAGAAAAACGCGCATCAGGCGCTGGGGCTGTTCCCGGAAAATGCGCCGGGATCCAGCGCGGATTTCGCCATTCACAAACAGAAAGCCATCCACCGGTTCCGGCGCCTTGCGTTTGGGCAGCCACGCGCGCAGCGAAAGTTTCCCCCGAGCAGGAGCCAGCAAGGCCATGCGCTGTTCCAGCGTGCGCGTGGTGAGGAAGACGTTGCGCATGTGCGTGTAAAGGTCACGCATGAATTTTTCGATGCGTTTGCTCGGCGAACGATCACCATAGCCGAGGCCGAGCGCCACGGCAGGTTGCAGATTTTTGCCGAGCACATCCACCGCGCGGCTGGTTTGATAATGCAATTCCGTCCGCGCCCGCAGCAGAAAATCATAGGCGGCATCAAGCTGCCTGTGCTCGAAGGGGCTGACGAATTCCTGTTTTTCGAGATCGTCCAGCGAACGCGCGCGGTATTTGAAAAACGCCATCCAGAGCAGGTTCTGAAAATCGCGCAAACCACCGCAACCGTTTTTGATGTTCGGTTCCTGCATGCAGGCGGAATTGCCGAATTTGCTGTGTCGCGCCTGCTGGTCTTCGATCCGCAGGTCAATGTATCTCTCCTCAAAACCGTCAACGCACCTGGCAACGAGTGTCCGCTGGAATTTCTTGAACAGCTTCTCGTCGCCAATGATCAACCGCGATTCGATGAGCGAGGTCTTGGATTGCATGTCGGTATTGGCCACTTTCACGCAATCGTTAATGCTGCGGACGGCGTAGCCGATCTTCAGACCAATGTCCCAGAGCGGATAGAGCACACCGTCAATCAGCCTGGACAGGTAGGGAAGCGGCTTGCCCGCGGCGACCTGGCCATCGTGCAAAAACATGAAGTCAATGTCGCTGTACGGATTCAGTTCCGCCCGGCCGTAACCGCCGATCGCCACCAACGCGAGCGGCGGAAACTCCTTCTGCGCCTGGGGCGATAGGCTGCTGCGCGCGGTGTTCCAGAGATGCCTTAAGAGTGCGTCAAGCATCGCCGCGCGGGCCCCGCAGATTTCCTGCCCCTCCGCGCCACCGCGATGCCACAACTTGAGCCGGTGCGTTTCCACCTTGAGGAAGCCCTTGTAGCGCGAAAGCCGTTCCGCCGCGCTGGCATCAGCCGGAAATGTCAAACGCGCCTCAGCATCTCCTTCGATTTTTCCGATCAAGTCCTGCACGGGCGCACAAGTTGCGAACAAAACGGCCTGAAAGCAAGCGCAGCCGCCGGTCGGACAACCTCTTAATCTTAATCGTCAACCTAATCTTAATCCGCTGGCCGAAACGATTGCGATCCAGAGCGTATCCGGATAAAAAAGGGATTAAGGTCAGCCCAACCCGCCAGCGAAAACCTTGTCGCCGGCCACCTGTCTATTCTAAAGTTCGTTGATGCCGGCCAATCCCGACTCCGATGCCGTTCTGATGCTCCGCGTCAAACGCGGCGATCGGGCGGCCTTCGTGGCCCTGGTCGAAAAATACAAGCAGCCGGTGATGAACCTCGTTTATCGGACCTTGCACGACGAAACCGAGGCCGAGGACCTCGCGCAAAATGTCTTTCTGCAGGTTTACAAATCTGCCAAACGCTATGAATCACGCGCCAAGTTTTCCACCTGGCTGTTCACCATCGCCCGCAACCTGTGCCTGAACGAAATCCGCCGTCGCTCACGTCATCCCGCTGATTCCATCGAGGAAGCCCATGTCGAACACGAAGACCAGCCCCGCCAGCAATTCGAGGACAAAAGCAGCATCCCGCCGCCGGAGAAATTGCTGCACAGCGAACTGGCGCAAAAAATCGAGGAAGCACTGGCCGAATTGCCGGAAAACCAGCGCACCGCCATTTTGCTCTGCCGGCAGGAGGAATTGAGTTACGAGGAAATCGCGGAGGTCCTGGGCTGTTCGCTTTCCGCTACCAAATCGCTCATCCATCGCGGACGCGAAACGCTCAAGGACAAACTCAAGCCGTATTTACGCACCGGCGAGTGGGACGCGTGAAATTTTTGTTTTTATCCGTGTTCATCCCGCCTTCATTAACATTTCGACGTGGCAAGCCGTGCCCATCTATGGTTAACATTTTCTCGTGAAAGCCGTCATTCTCGCCGCCGGCAAGGGCACCCGCATGCGGGAACTCACCCACGAGTTGCCCAAACCGATGCTCCGGGTACAGGGCAAGCCCATCCTGGAACACATCGTCGCCGGAATTGTGGCGGCGGGCATCCGAGACATTTTTCTCGTTACCGGCTGGCGCGCAGACGTCATCGAAAAACATTTTGGCGACGGCAGGGAATTTGCAGCGCACATTACGTTTGGCCGACAGGTCGTGCAAGACGGTACGGGCAAAGCGCCGGAAGCGGCCCGGGAATTCGTTGGCCATTCGCCGTTTCTACTGACGTACGGCGATATTCTGGTACCGCCCGAAACCTACCCGCAAATGATTCAGCGCTTTGGTGAAGGCAATTTTGCGGGCGTCATCACCGTCACGCGCGGCGAAGACGTGACCAAGGGTGGGCTGGACTTCTTCGACGAACAATTTTGTCTGAAACAGCTCGTGGAAAAACCGTCACCGGAACAATTGGAACAATTGCGCCGGGACGGCTGGCTCAAGCCGGGCGCGCCGGCGTGGTATAACGCCGGCATCTACATTTTCCGTCCGGCGTTATTCGGTTTTACGGCGGGTCTGCAAAAATCCTCCCGCGGCGAATACGAACTGACCGACGCCATCAGCGCGATGATTGCCGCCGGGCAAAAGCTGGCCGGGCTGGAAATCCCGGGCCGCTGGGTGGACGTGCGTGACCCGGAAACGTTGGCGAAACTGGAAAGCGAGTCGTAGCCGCCGACGTAAGGAGGTGAAAACAAACTGTCCAAAGGTCCGCCTCGTTACCTCGGCGGCTACGACACAAATTTCGGTTCGTACACCGGACCGAGGCCGTGTTTGCGGAGTAATTCGATGAATTTT
Organism: Verrucomicrobiia bacterium; assembly: GCA_035279985.1. GTDB lineage: Bacteria > Verrucomicrobiota > Verrucomicrobiia > Limisphaerales > UBA11358 > UBA11358. The sequence goes on along the minus strand of DATEGR010000078.1, from coordinate 4,858 downwards.
GTGATACCGCGCTTTTCGTCCATGGCCAGGTGGTAATGCACATGCCAGCCGAGATAATCCCGGCGGAAATCCTCGTCGTATTCGTCGCGCGTCTCGATAAGGTAATCCAGCGTGTCGAGACCGAAATTCTTCGCCTGTACCAATTCGCGGCGCAATTCCTTGTTATTGATGCCGCGCCGCAGCGCCCACACGGCAAAAACAAACGGCAGGTTGGTCAACTCAAACCACGCCGTGCCGAGATCGAAAATGTCATGCACATGCGTGGCGCGCTGAAAATCTATCGCCGGGTCGCCAATCAGCAGCACCGCATCACGCTCCGGGGCGGACGCATAGTCGGGCAGCGGCTTGAACTCCGGCTTCAGGCCGCGTTCCGCCAGCAGGACTTTCAGCAGGTTTACGCTGGTCAGCGAAGCCGGGTCACAGAAAACCTCCGTGATTTTGTCCAGCGGCACGCAATGCGCCAGCAACACGCTGTAAACCTCGCCGAGCGATGCGACGGCCACGCCATCGAGGATATCGTAACGGTCATGGAACAGCACCTCGGTGAGGCTGACGAGCGCGGCGTCGAGCTCGTCGCGCCGGAGCAGTTCGGCCAGTTGGGCGGGCGTGGCGAAAAACACCTCGTTCTCAATGCCGCGAGTAAGCGGCACGGCATTCAGGTATTTCACCGAGCCGATGCGGAATTTGGCGGGCTCAGCTGCACGCATGTCACTCATTGAAAATCTTAAGGATTTTACCGCCGTTTGGTATAGGTGATGATGTCGGCTTCCTCGTCGGAGATCGGCATGTTCAACGTGAACCTCACCTTTTGCCCCAGAATAACCGTGATTTCCCTTCCGCTGAAATCGTCGAGGTAGTAATCCAGGATGTAACTGCCGGGCTGTACCCCGCGTCGGATGTCGATTTTCTTGTAGCCCTCGTGCCAGGTGGGGTCTGCCGTGTTGAGAATGAATCCGACAAAATCCCGGCCCGGTCTGGAGTTGTCCCGCATGATGCCGATGCGATGCGGAACCGTTCCGGTCCCGTCCCAGACGCCCTCAATCGGATCGAGACTTTGCCGGTGCGTGTTGAGATAGCCGGCAAACCCCTGTCTCGAGATGGGAATGGTTTCCCAGGTATCCGCGTAGCGCAGCAGGTCGGCCACCATGCTGTAATTTCCGCTGGTATAGCCGGGCTCCTCGACGGACCTGACCTGCACGGCATCGGCGCCTTTTTCCCAGGCCGTTTTTATTATCTTTTTGGTTTCCTGCTCGGCCGATCCACCCCGCATCGTGAAATGGCCGCCACCGACAGCGACGGTTCCAATCACCACGCACGGCCGGGGAACCGTCATGTTCTCGGTGTAAACGTGGATGGGATAACCGGTCGGTTTGGCCGGCCCGGCGGGCAGACTGGCGTGATACGTCACCGTGGTCGAACAACCTGTTAGCAGCCACGCTGAAAAAAGAAACGCGGCCAGATGGCGAACGGGTGCGGCCTCGGAGTATTTCATCGGGCTGATACGAAATTGTGTGTCATGGAGTGACATGGCGCTGGTAGTTTGCTCTGTGGATGTCCGCTGAGCGAGTTATTTCAAAGAGAAACGAAAAGACATCGTCCTCCGGGCGCAGGTTTACGGGACGCAACAAAGCGCCGGAGGCGCGGCATAGTGGTTCTCGAACGTGACCCGCAAAAATGGAAAACCCCGACAAATCTTCCCAGTGCGGACCGTCCTGGCGGCTCGAAAAATCGGGATGTGCGCGACGGTTCCATTTTTAGCACACAAGGAATTAATTGATATTTCCCGCTGGCTGGCGTCCGGGTCCGTCGGTGTGCATCCGTGGTTGAAATGTTCAGGCTGTCGCTTTTTCCGCTTTTCGCGCCCAAACCCCAAAGAAACTAAGAATAATTAAAACTGTTGCATACTAGACAAACTTTCAGTCGGGTTCATACTTGGGGTTGACGTTTAGAAGTCTGCGGCCGGGAAACCTGACGATTTTTTGGTGCAACAAACAAACCAAAACACAATCAACGTGGCAAATAGAAATTAAAACCAGAAACGACCGAAAACCAATCAACAACGGAAGATTGCCCACCGGGGAAACACCAACCGGAGGAAGCGCTATGAATCCATCAACAGCTGAAACCTGACGGTTCACCACCAACCCGATTCCGAAAGGCAGTTTTCGGAGGCTCCCTTATGAATACAAGAAAACATTCCCTCCTCGGCGTTTATTTTTTGATTTACTGTCTGGCTTCCGGGGTGGTTCCGGACTTGCACGCAGGACCGTTGGATCGTTGGACTTCACGATCAATTACGAATTTTCCAGGACCTTCCTTTTCTTTCGGTTGTCTGGTCCACGGCGATCAAGCGTTCGTCGCCCTGGCGGCGGGTCCAGGAATTGCATCATCCAACGTTTGGACGTCTTCGGATGGCAGCCAGTGGACGGGCTTTGCGATCCCCGATTTGACAGGTGTGGAAGGCATCGCTTACGGCAATGGCTCGTATGTGGCCGTCGGAAATGTCGCGGGCTACCCTAACCTGGGATACTTTGGACATTCAACGAGTGGAACGAATTGGACTGGGTTGCTGGCTCCGGCCAGTCTCAGGGCAGTTGCCTATGGGAACGGGAAGTATGTCGCGGTGGGCGATTTCGGAACAGTCTATACGGTGGATACACAATTCAATGGCACGACCAATCCTCCTCCCATCATGGAGTCGTTGCGCGGGATCACCTATGGAGGAGGACGATTTGTTGCGGTGGGTGACATGGGCAGAGTAATGATTTCCACAAATGGCCAAACATGGCAAACGAACACACTTCCATTCCCATCACCATCCCTCTACGCCGTCGCTTGCGGGAATGGTTATTATGTGGCGGTTGGAATGTCTGGCGCCGTTTGGCGCTCCAGTGATGGACTGAACTGGACAGATTATTCCCCCGGTGCATTTTCTGAGTTTCGCGGGATCGCTTTTGGGCAGGGCGTGTTCGTAACCGTGGGGTGGAACGGAGCCATTTACACATCAACGGACGGCGCCAGTTGGATCCAGCGCAATTCGGGAATGTTTATGCCGCCGAATCTCAATGACGTCGCTTGCGGCAACGGTAGTTTTGTGGTGGTGGGTGATTTTTCCACCATTCTGCAATCGGGCGCGCTCAATGGCCGGCCCGAGATCTTGCAACAGCCACAGAGTTTAACCGTGCCGCCCGGGGCGTTTATCAGTTTTGGTGTGTCGGCTATTGGCGTTGCCCCGCTGCAATACCAATGGTTCAAGAACGGCACGAATGTGCCCGGCGCCATCAATTCGATTTTGTCAGTGACGAATGTTCAGCCGTCAGATGCCGGAGACTACACGGTCAAAGTCATCAATACTTTCGGGTTTGATTCCAGCGCCGTTGCGACCCTGACGGTGGAAACTGCTTTCCCACTCGATTTCTGGCACTGGCGCAATCCGCTTCCCCAGGGCAATGACATCATAGATGTGGTGTATGGCAACGGCAGGTTTGTTGGAGCAACCGTCGACGGAACCGTGGGCGTTTCATTCGACGGGTATTCCCCTGGTGGTGTCTCCCGCTTGCCAGTTGATTTTCCATTCAATTTTTTACAGTCGCTAAGTTTTGCCAATGGCCAGTTTTTTGCGGGCAGCAGCAGCGTTCTCTCGTCCGCAACTGGCATCACGTGGGGCGGCTCAAATTCATTCGCCGGCGTTACCTCGGTTGCGTATGGTAACGGGGTTTACGTAGCCACAGACCCGGCTTATGGCGCCATTTACTCCACCGATGGCGTCGACTGGACTAACAGCAACGTCAATCTATCCTTTAGTGTCGGGCATCTGGTGTTCGCCAATGGAGTTTTCGTGGCGGTGGGCTACACTTACAACGACCCCGGTTCAGAAATCTTTACGTCAGTTGATGGAATCAGTTGGACCTCACGCGGTTACTATGTTGGAAGGTTCTTCCAGTCCATTGCTTATGGGAATCAATTGTTTGTCATCGTAGGAGATCAAGGCGATATGTTCACTTCGCCCGATGGCATCCATTTGACGCTGCGCAATTCGACGACGCAAAACTCTCTGTGGAAGATCATCTTTGGCAACGGCCGATTTGTGGCCGTTGGCGAAGGGGGAACAATTATTACCTCACTGGACGGAATCAACTGGTCGCCCGCCAACACGGCTGCGTTCAGTGGCTACACCTTGACGAGCGTGGCGGGCGGCGGCGGACGATTCGTTGCCGTAGGAGAGGGTGGTCTGATCCTGGGGTCTTCAAACGCGACGACATGGGCCGCCATCAGCAGCAGTGTCACGCCACAACCTCTCTATTCTTGCGCATCGGGAGGCGGCACGTTGGTTTCCGTTGGATACTTCGGCACCGTCCTGACGTCGGCGAATGGAGTGTCGTGGTCCAACCAGAACTCCGGAACATTCGAGCCTTTAAATAAGGTGATCCAGGCGAACGGGCGTTTCGTAGCCGTCGGCGGCGAGGGCACGATCCTGACTTCGACAAGCGGAGCAAACTGGGTCGCGCGCGATTCAGGCACGCTCGTTGGCCTCAATGGGATCACCTATGGCAACGGCTCGTATGTCGCCGTGGGAAATGGGGTTGTTCTCCGTTCGTCGGACGCCACCAATTGGAGCATCATTCGGGAAGGAAATTGGTTGAATGCCATTGCCTTCGGCACGAACCTGTTCGTTGCGGTGGGGGACAACGGATTGATCATCAGTTCCACGAATCTGGCACAGTGGCAGACGAACCTGGTTTCAACCTCTGATTCACTTTACGGCGTCACCTATGGCAATAATCAGTTTGTCGCGGTGGGCGACGGGAACACGATTGTGCGAGCCTCAGCCCCTTTCTTCGGAACACCTTTTTGGTCA
>DATEGR010000077.1:0-7893 GCA_035279985.1 Verrucomicrobiia bacterium | reverse complement strand
ACGGGAAAACAGGCGTGCTGGTGCCGGCGGAAAATGCCGCCGAAGCCGCCGTGGTTTCCGGCCTCCAGGTCATTCCGGTGCAAAATCTGCGCGAAGCCGCCAGTTTTCTCGAGGGTGAAATCAGGATTGCGCCGGCCAAGGTGGATATCGCTAAAATTTTTGAACAGCCTCCGGACGACGAATTGGATTTTGCCGAGGTCAAAGGCCAGGAAAACGTAAAGCGCGCACTGGAAATCGCCGCCGCCGGCGGGCACAACGCACTGCTGATCGGCCCGCCAGGCACCGGCAAATCCATGCTGGCCAAACGGCTGCCGACGATATTGCCGCCATTGACCCTGGACGAAGCGCTTGAAACGACGAAGATTCACAGCATTGTCGGCTTGCTGGCGCCGGGCCAGGCCCTGGTGACGCGGCGGCCCTTTCGCGCGCCGCATCACACCGCCAGCGACGCGGGATTGCTGGGGGGCAACATCAATCCGACACCGGGAGAAATTTCGCTCGCGCATAACGGCGTTCTGTTTCTGGACGAACTGCCGGAGTTCAAGCGCAGCGTGCTGGAAACGATGCGGCAGCCGCTTGAAGAGGGCTGCGTTACCATCTCGCGTGCCGCCGGGACGATGACATTTCCCTCGCGACTGATGCTGGTGGCGGCGATGAACCCGACGCCGGACGGCAAAATACCCGGAGAATCAAGGTCTTCACCGCGGGAAATTCAAAATTATCTGGGCCGCATCTCCGGGCCTTTGCTTGACCGCATTGATCTGCATGTTGAGGTGCCACCGGTGAAATTCCGGGAAATCGCCGGCGACCGCACGGGCGAAACTTCGGCACAAGTCCGCGAACGTGTGATTGCCGCGCGTCGGCGCCAGCACGACCGTTTCCAACACAAACCCAAGATCACCTGCAACGCGCGGATGGGGACGCGCGAATTGAAGCAATGCTGCGAGCTGGATGAGGCGACAAAGGAACTGCTCAAGAGCGCGATGGCCGATTTGAATTTGAGCGCCCGCGCCTACGATCGAATTTTGAAAGTTGCGCGGACCATCGCGGATCTGGCCGGTTCAGAAAAAGTCCTCAGCGATCACATCTCCGAGGCCATTCAATACCGCTCGCTGGACCGGCAGTTATGGGTGTGACCCGGCCGGGTTACGCCCTTGCGAAATTCTTCAGTTTTTTTTATTTTCATTCCGAATCACTCTTATGAACTATCGGATGCGCCGTCAGGGAGAGGATCTGGGCGTTTATTCACTCGACGAATTGCGCCGGCGTCGTCAGGCCGGCGAATTGACCGGCGCTGAGTACATTCAGGAGGAGGGCAAATCCGACTGGCAGCCTTTGGATTTGGTGTTGCAAGAGGGTTACCGCGCAATTCCGCCGCCTCTGCCACCATCGGCTCCGGGCAGCGGCCCGGGTCAAGGCGTGGTTTGGGTGATTATTGCCGGTGTAGGGATTTTTTTCGTCCTCTTCATCACATTCTTCTTTTATCTGGCACTCAATTTTCAACGCGGGGTTCAGACCCGTATTAATTCCAGCCGGGCGCAACGGAATTGGAACCAGTCAAGTACCGAAGGTGTGGCGGTGGCGAGCAAACCCATGGTGTGGGCCACCAACACACTGACGGTGCGCGACGTTCAGAAAAGGGCGCGCGAATTCCGGCTTCGCCAATGGCTGGAAGGTTACGAACAACGCGGCCGCCGCAATCCGGTCCTTGACGCCGAAGTGGAGCAGTTTATCCGCGTCTGGATTGACCGTAATTACGGCGGGCCGGAGGCGACCAACACGCTCTCGCTGGAGACCGAAAGCGACCGGCTCGCCAACAATTCGAATTTTACCGATCCTCTGGTGTTGACCGTGGCGGCGGACAACAGCCTGAACTATTTTGACAGCCTGCACCGTTTCGAGCGCGCCCTGGCGATATATCCCGGGGCCGCCCAGCGGTCATATCCGCAGTTATACGCCACGGTCCGGTTCCGGAGTCAATTGAACAACGATTCCTATCAGGCGGGGGCACTGGATACCGCGGCGCTGGAGTTATTACCGAAATGTTTTACCGACGGCAGTTTTACGCCTGCCGACCAGCAGGAAATCGCTGAAATCTTCGTGAACGGGTGGGCTTACAACTTCTTTTACCGCAACGCCGACTCCGTTTGTCAAATCGTCCACCGCGCGGGGCCATCCTACCAATGGCTGGCATTGACCCTGGATGGAGAACGGGAAATCGGCGCAGCCTGGCGTGCGCGCGGCGGCGGCTACGCCAACACCGTCACCAAAGAAGGCTGGCAAGGTTTTGGCGAGCATCTGGCCAGGGCCCGCGAAGAGCTCACGCAGGCGTGGAAAATGCATCCTGATTTCCCGCTGGCACCCTGCCGCATGATTTATGTCTCTTTGGGTGATTCGGATCTCGAACAGATGCGCGTCTGGTTTGACCGGACACTAATGGCCCAGATGGATTGCCCTCGCGCCTGGTCTGACCTGCGGTGGGGCTTGCGACCCCGCTGGCATGGCAGTGAAGCCGCGCTCTTGGCGCTGGGCCGGACCGCTATCAATACCGGGCGCTTTGATACCGACGTGCCGCGCAAGTTTTTTGACTGTGTGGCGGATGTGGAATCGGAAATGGACTTGCCGGCCGGCCGGCACATTTACGGTCGCGCCGACGTCTGGCCGGAATTTCAGAAGATGTACGAAGGTTATATTGCCGAACCGGCGCAATCTCCCTGGCACAACGGCTGGCGCACCTCGTATGCCGTTGTCGCTTATTTTGCCGGAAAATACGATGTGGCCCGCAAACAAATGGAGGCCTTGGACTGGCAGCCCGTACCGGAGAATTTACGGAATTGGGGAGCGGACCTTTCCCTGATGCCGCTCGAAGTCGCCGCCCGGACGGGCCCGCTCGGCGCGAAAATTTCAGCGGCCGAATCTGCCGGCAACAATGGCGAAGTGGCAACTGCGTTGAAACAGTATACGGATTTGGCGTCCGCTCCCACCGCCGACTCGCGTACGGAGGAATTCATCCAGCGCCGGCTGGCCCAGCTCACGGTCGAGCAACACCTCCGACAAGGCAAATGGGTGAATTTGTTGCCGGAAACCAACCATGATCCCGACTGGGTCTTTAGCTTTGGCAAGGTGCGCCGCCTTTCCGACGGCGCGTTGGAGGTGGAGTACGGGCCCAAAGGTCACATGCTGTTTTCCAGGACGCCGGTGGGCGAGAATTTTGAAGTGCGCGGCCAATTTGAAGTTGTCCATTCCTCCACCAAGGATTTTCAAGCGGGTCTGGTCATGGGTGTGCCCGACTTCGGCAACTACAATTGGTATGGCTTCCGTATCAAACGGCATAACGTGGAAGGTGACGTTGCATGTTTTGGCGTCGGTTGGTCACGGGAACAGATCGTCCAACAAATCGTTTTGAATGATGTCACCAATTCGTTTGACTTCATCCTCCAGAACGGCCGGGTGACGGCGTCGGTCAATGGAGTGGAAGTCTTTCATAAAGCGGCTCCGCCCGGATACATTCAGGTGCCGGATAATGGCTATCTGATTGGACTGGGCGCGTTCAGCGACAGCGCGGACGCCGTGGTCCGCTATCGCGACGTGCAGGTGCGGCAGTTTCATTGAGGTTGTCCGGCCGGAACACGGTTCTCACCACGCGTCCGGTAAAGCAGGTCCACCACATTACGAAGATATTGCTCGTCGGCGACGCCATCGGTGGCCTCCGCCGGAAATTCAACCCTGGCCCGGAAATGGCCCGCCAGTTCGCCGAACAATTCCACCCGGGCCACCTCATCGAATTCTTCGCGCCGCAAAAGCGCTTGCAGGGCAATGTCCGCTTCCGCCGGTGAAACTCGCTGACGCAGCCGGGCAGCCAGGTGCGGATATTGCCGGAGCGAATTATATTTGCCGGCGAGCAACTGGTCGAGGTCCGGCTCGGAAACACGCGGGTTCCGGATGACCACGGTGTTTGCCGCAATGTCACCCAGGCGCTGGCACTTGGCATTCAACCAGCAGGCCAGGCCGCCGACAAAATAGAACGCCGGCAACGAATCCACAAACCGCAAAAGATTGCGCACGACAATCTGGTTGAATTGCAGCCGCATGCCTTCCACGTCGGTTACGCGCAGACGGAGCAGCTTCTTGCCAATGGTCTGGCCGCGCCAGTTCCATTCAAAGAAAATGCCGTAGCCGATGCTGATGACAAAATAACTGATGACCGACAGTGCCAGACCGAAGTTCCAGTTAATCAATTCGAGCAAATCCAGGGCGATTCCCAGGATGAACATGGCGGCGCTGATGCAAAGCTGGTCAATGAACCACGCAAAGAATCGCGTCACCGGGCCGGCGAGCAATTGGGAAAAGACGATTCCTTCCGGAGTGCGAATGAACAGAGTGCTGGTTTTCATCGGTGCCAGTTTATGATTCCGGTTTTTTACCGGTTCCCGATTTTGCCAGGAACAGAGACAACAGGATCAGTTCAATGGCGCCGAAGCCAATTTTGGCTTCGTAGGGAATGACGGGTTCGTGATACTGGGAGAGGAACGCTTCGATAAACCCGGCCCAGACCAGCAACACGCCGACGCCGGAAATCAACGTGACAATATCGCCGGAAATTTCGCGCAGCCGCGTTTTGAGCGGAACGCGGCTGCCCCGGCCGATAAGCGCGAGCGCCAGCAGCAGACCGGCCTGGCCGGCAATGAGAATGGCCGGGATTTCCACCACGCCGTGGGGCATGAGCCAGCCGAGCAGGAATTTTGTCTGTCCGGCGTGGATATAATCCACCGCCACGGCGCCGAGAATCACCCCGTTGTAAAACAACATGATGATGGTGCCGACGCCCCACGTCATCCCGAGCGCCAGCGTGAAGATGGAAACCTTGGTGTTGTGCGTCATCAGCTCCACCGAAAATGTGGTTTTGAAGCCCGCCAACCGGTCGTGCGTTGCCTTTTCCTCTTCGGCCACGCGTTTGGCCGGGTCTGCGAGCAGGTGGGAAAAAGGCATCAGCACCGGTTTGGCATCCGGGTCGAAGGCGATGGCCAGTCCGCCAAAGGCGCAGCCCACCAGCGTGATGGCCACGGACAGATAAAAGGCCCGGACATGGCGGCGGAAGGTTTGCGGCAGCGTCTGGAAAAACCATTTAAACGGAAAGAACCGGCGCTGTTTCTCACGCGTTTCGTGAATTTCGCCATAGGCGCGGGCCACCAGATTTTCCAGATACCGCCGGGTTTCCGGTTCCGAGGACAGCGTGGTGATCTTTGCCAGATCGGCGGCGGTGCGTTCGTAAAGGTGGTGGAAAAGCTGCAATTGCGGCAACGTCATCCGCAGTTCCGGCTCCGCTTCCAACCGATCGAGCATTTTTTCGAATTCGGTCCAGAACGGCCGTTCACCGGCGAGGAAACGTTGCAAATCAACTATCACAGTAACTGCCTCTGTTTCACGTTCAGGTATTGCGACACCAGCTCGGCGCTCAAACGTTCGTTGTCGAGCAATGAAAATTGGACCCCGCATCGCTGCAGGACCTTTTGCAACTCGCGCATTTTTTGCCACTGCAGGTGGCCGCCGAGCTGTCCATACAAATCATCCAGCCCGGCCAGGGCGGGGTCCGTGAAGAGCGGTTTCACGCCCGGCATTTGCAGCATATTCACCAGCACCAGGTGCTGCCGCCGGATCAAATCCAGGTTGCGGACGAAGCTTTCTGCCAGCGCCGGGTCATCCAGCGCGGTCAGGAACACCAGCAGCGCGCGGCGGCGCAACCGCAGCCGGATGAATGTGCACACTTCGTCAAAATCCGGCGTGGTGATTTTCGGTTCCAGTGTGTAAAGCGCGTCGCGACAGGCGCCATAATGGCCCTTGCCGTTTTTGGCGCGCACAAACTTTTCCACCTTGTCCGTGAAGGTCAGCAGACCAAACAAATCGCCCTGCCGCTCCGCTGCCAGCCCGAGCATGAGTGCGGCGGTCACGAAACGTTCCAGGGTCGTGGTCGAGGATCCCGCGTCCAGCGTCGGGGTTAAAGACCGACTGTCCGGCGCTCGACCCTCGGCGCTCGACCGCCGAGCGGTTGCGCGGGCGCTCAAACGGGTAGCGTCCAGAATCACGTACACTTCCTGCGTCTTCTCAATTTGAAAGACCTTCGTGATGGGTTTTCCCCGGCGGGCGGTTGCCTTCCAATGAATCTCGTTATAGTCATCGCCGGGGATATATTCGCGGAGTTTTTCGAAATCGCGGCCTTTGCCGACCTGTCGTTGTGCATGCACGCCAAAGGCGCCCCGGTTCAGGAACAGCGCCGCGACACTCTTCCGCTCGTTGAGCAGGTTGGGATAAACGCGGATTTCCGACCGTACCGGTACGGTTTTGCGCACCGCCCAAAAACCAAAGGGCGAACTGCCTTCCACGTAAGCCGAATCAAACTGGTAATTGCCGCGTTTGAGCGGGGTGCAGGGCCAGGTCAGCCGTGACCATTCACTTTGAGCCGGCAACCGGGCGTCCAGCGATTCGGTAGCGGTCCGGATTTCCCGCGGCCAGGCCAGGGCGACCCGCAAGCTCTTTTGCCGCTGCCGTTCGTTGCGGATGCGCAATTCCAATCTGGCCTCACGATCCTTCGACATGCGCGTGACGGCAGGCAATTCCACACCGACACCCGTGAGGCTCTTGCGCGCCATGATGGCATCGGCCAGCGTTATCATCATCAGTCCGCCGATGCACAACAGGGAGACACCCGTTGTCAGCGGCGATACCGCTGCCAGGAGGGCGAATGGCAGTACCACTGCGGCCACCCAGAACAACAGCTGGAAACGGGGGACAATCATCGTGGCACGGCAATTTGCTGGAGAATTTGCTGGATGACTTCCGCCACCGCCAGGCCTTCGATTTCAAATTCCGGACGAAGGATCAAACGGTGTTCGAGCACCGGCGGCGTCATCTCCTTGATGTCGTCCGGCGTGACGAAGTCACGGCCGGACAAGGCGGCTCGGGCGCGCGCGCCCATGATAAGCGCCTGGGTAGCGCGCGGCCCCGCTCCGACCAGGATACTTTCCTGCTGCCGGGTGGCGCGAATAATATCCACGAGATAACCGACCAGTTCCTCCCGCATCACGATGGCGGCCATGCTTTCCCGCAACGCCGCCAGGTCTTCGGCCTTGATGACCGGCTGGACCGCGCCTTGTGCCAACACCGTTTCCGGCGCGTCTTTGGTCATGGTACGCTGCGCCAACACCAATTCCTCAGCACGGTCCGGTGTTTTCATTGTGATCTTGAGCATGAACCGGTCCTTCTGGGCCTCGGGCAGCGGGTAGGTGCCCTCGTATTCAATCGGATTTTGCGTGGCGAAGACGGTAAAATTCGGCGGCAACGGATGCGTTTCGCGGTCAATCGTCACCACGCGTTCCTGCATGCCTTGTAACAGCGCGGACTGGGTCTTGGCCGGCGCACGGTTGATTTCGTCAGCCAGCAAAAACGAGGTAAAGATCGGGCCTTTGATGAGCGAGAATTCGTTGTGTTGCAGGTTGAAAACATTTGTGCCGGTGATGTCGGCGGGCATCAGGTCGGGGGTGAACTGGATGCGGGCGAAGTCGACGCCGAGCACGCGGGCGAGCGTGCGCACCAACAGGGTTTTGGCGACACCGGGTACGCCTTCGACGAGGGCATGATTGCCGGTAAAGATGGCGATGAGCGCTTTTTCGATGACGTCGTGCTGGCCGATGATTACCTTGCCGGCCTCGGAGCGGGCCTGGGCGAGGACTTCCTTGAGTCGTTCTGTATTCATGATTTTGGTGGTGCGTTGCGGGTCCCTAGAATGGAACAGATCTTTTTATAAGTGGCGATGGGATTCCTGTCTTTGGGCGGCAGGCCATGTTCCGCTTGAAACACCGCCTCAGCCTGTTGCCGCCGCGCGGTGGAGGGTTGGCC
>DATEGR010000076.1:0-13979 GCA_035279985.1 Verrucomicrobiia bacterium | reverse complement strand
ATGGAAAGCTTCTGGAGCACCCTCAAACTGGAGCTGATCTACCGCCGCAACTTCGCAACCCGCGCTCAGGCTCGCAGCCAGATCTTCGATTACATCGAAACCTTCTACAATCGCCAACGCGCCCATAGCGCGTTGGATTACGATTCGCCCGTTGACTTCGAACTCCAAAACAACTAACCAAATGACTCAATTCCTTTGTCCGTTTTTTCGAAGCAAACCCACGCGAATTTTCAAAAAGGCGGCGGACGATTCTCCTTCTCCTTGGGGAGAAGGCCGGGATGAGGGAGGTCGTGAGCCCAGCAGGCGGACGGGGCGTACCCGCAAACGGGACGGACCGGCCGCGCACTCCGCAATCCGCATTCCGAATTCCGCATTGGCAACGGACTCTTTTCCTGAATTCAGTTTGGGATGGACGATTGGGGTAATCCGCCCAAGGGGCCGCCGTTCTTGTTTGGGTTTACTGATTTTTACCCGCGAACTATGCGAACTACGCGAAAATGGATAGACGGGAAAGTTGGGGACTCGTGAAACTCGTCCCTCCGAAGTTTCGTGTATTTGGTGTATTTCGCGGTTAATCAATTCCGTTCCGGCGGCGGTGCGGGTGCTGGTTTATTGAGTAGGAGACGACGTAAGGAGTCTCTGACTTTTTCAGAATGAATCTCTTGACCTCGACTCCTACAAAATTCCGAGCCGACTCACGTCGGCTGCTACCATAAAGCAACGGCGGCGGTGCCGGTTTATCGAACGGCTTGCGCCCTGCCAAAAAAATCTTATAATTGTCGTAATGAAACTTGCTCTGGCAGTCCTGGTTTATGTGCTGATGGGCGTCGTTTTGGGCGCGGGCATCTTGCTGACGGTTGCCGGCAAGCCGTGGTTCCTGATTGCCGCTATCATCGTCTATATCGTCGCCTTCGGCCGGATCGGCTGCATGACACACTGAACTCCAGAGTTCGGAGTTCGCAACCCGGAGTTTCCTGATAGCCCGTTAAAAAACTCGTTGTCCGGTAGGAGACGAGGTAATGAGCCTCAAATTTCTCCGTTTTTAAAACTGGAGTTGGAGACTCCTCACGTCGTCTCCTACTTCTTTAACGAGCTGCCATCTGCCGGGTTTCAGCTTTTACTTCTGTGGAACCGGGAAAGAGTGCTTAAGGGAGTTTTCGATCTGGGTCCAGCTTTGGCCCGTGGCGGTTTTGGTTCCGGCGGCGATTCCGGTCATATAAGCGGTGGATACGGAGGTGCCCTGAACCAGCCACGGCTGGTTGCCAAAATAGACAATGCTGTTTCCAGGCGCAGCCAAATCCACAAAGTTTCCGTAATTGGCATAGGACGCAATCAGTCCCCGGTCCGTCGCCGTAACCGCCATAACGCCCGGGTCCGCCGCCGGATAAGTCGGCGCGGTCACCGGCTGGTTGCCGGCCGCGGCAAAAAGCTGAATGCCGTCGCCAATGGCCTGTTGCACCATGGCGTCCAAAATCGAACTGTCGCCGGAACTGCCGAGGCTCAAATTCAAAACGTTGGCGCCGTGGTTCACTGCCGCCTGGATGCCCAGGGCCACATTCCAGGTCGTCGTGGCCTCGCTGGAACCATAAACGTCCACGGGCAAAATCTGTGCGGACGTGGCGCCCTGCCCCCCGATATTCATGCCGTTTAACAACGTATAGGCCATGGCGGTGCCGTGCTTGATATCGCTGCCGGGCGCGGCGTCGCCCGCCACAGAAATTTGTTTGAGCAAAAATTGGTTGAGCTGGCCGTCCAGCGGCTGCACCGCCGTGTCAATCAGGCCGACAATGACTTTGCCCGAATTGCCCGGCGGATTGAGTTGCAGGTTTATCGGGGGCATGGACGCGGAGGCCAGTGCCTGCGCTGTTGGCGGCGGGTCGAAATCATAATCGTAATCCACGTCGGAGATGTCGCCGTTGTTTTGGAGTTGATTCAGCGCGGCGTCGGCGGAGGCGGCATCGGCGAATTGCAGACGGTAGATGCCAAACTTGTCCAGGCGGCCGGTCACTTTCGCGCCGTACATTTTGGCAAGGTCGTCGGGATTCACCCCCGGCTTGATTTTCACGAGCAGTTCATTCGGCACGTGTCTGGCCCTGGCAGCTTTGGGCACGTGCACCAGTTGCGTGGCATTTTCCATTTTGGTGATAAAAACGTAGAGATGCGGCGCGGCATTGGTTTGCGGTACGAGGGCGAAATTGAGATCGCCGAATAACATCCGCAACGCCTCGCCGGTCGGCAGATTTCTGAATTTGGCGGAAGCGCGATGCGCCGTGCCCGGTTCGACATAGACCCGCCAGCCGGTCTGCGCGGTGATTTCTCCCAACAGATTCGAAAGGCTTAACGAATGCACGTCCGCGTCCACGCGGTCGGCGGCCGGGCGCCAGACAATGGAGTTTGTCTGCGCGTCCGCGCTGAAGCTAAACGCGAGCCATAAACAAAAAACTATTAACGCAAATTTTCGCCGCCCGTTCACGTTTGTATTTATGATTTGTGATTTTTCCCGGCTGTAACAATCATAAATCATAAATCGCAAATCATCAATGGCTGGTCACGGCCTTCACCCACGCCTGATGATCCAGATACCATTGGACGGTTTCGCGCAGGCCCTGTTCAAATTTGTGCGCGGGCGCCCAGCCCAGTTCGCGCTGAATCTTCGAAGCGTCAATGGCGTAACGCCGGTCATGGCCGGGCCGGTCCTTGACGAAGGAAATCAGCTTGCGCGAATCGCCGCCAGCCTTGGGCGCCAGTTCGTCAATGAGGTCGCAAATCAATTCCACGATGCGGAGATTGGCCCATTCGTTATGGCCGCCGATGTTGTAGGTTTCGCCGGGTTTCCCGCGCGTGAACACCAACCAGAGCGCTTCGGCATGGTCGCGCACGTAGAGCCAGTCGCGCACGTTCATGCCGTCGCCGTAGACGGGAACCGCTTTGCGCGCCAGGATGCTCTGAATGACGACCGGAATCAATTTTTCGGGAAATTGATACGGGCCGTAATTGTTCGAGCAATTGGTGATGACCGTCGGCAGGCCGTAGGTGTGATGATAGGCGCGCACGAGCATGTCGCTGGCAGCTTTGCTGGCGGAGTAAGGCGAATTTGGCGCGTAAGGAGTCGTTTCCAGGAAAAAACCGGTCGGGCCGAGCGAACCGTACACTTCGTCCGTGGACACGTGGTGGAACCGTTTATTGGCAAAATGGTTGCCCCAGATGGCGCGGCACGCTTCAAGCAGGTTGAAGGTGCCGACGACGTTGGTGTGGATGAAATCACCCGGACCGGTGATGGAACGGTCCACATGCGATTCCGCCGCCAGATGCATGACGTGGGTGATGTCGTGCTGCTTGACGACCCGAAGAACGGCGGCCTTGTCGCGCAAATCCACTTTCTCGAAGAGGTAATTCGGATGGCGCGAAACCTTCTTCAGGTTATCCAGATGACCGGCGTAGGTCAGACAATCCAGATTCACCAGCCGCGCGACTTCGGGCCGGTCAATGGCGTGGTGGACCACGTTGGACCCGATAAACCCCGCGCCGCCGGTAATCAGCAGATTCATTTTTGATTTATGATTGACGATCGATGATGGACGCGGCGATTTGACCAAAAGAGCGCGTCTTCAGTCGTCAAATCGTAAACCGCAAATCGTAAATCGTAAATTCTTATTCCGGTTGCCAATTCCTGAGCGAATCTTCAATCGCTTCAACGACGGGCCGGATTTTCACGCCGGTAGCCAGCAGCTTCGACACATCGAGCACGCAATTGGAACGCAGCGTTTTGGCGGCCCGCCGGTAAAACTCAGTGTCATTCTGCCAAAATTCAAACCGCCTGGCCGGCCGCAAGATCTTTTCCACCAGGTCCACCACCTGCCGGGTCGTCACAAAGCCGGGATTGGTCACGTTGTAAGTGCCGAACGGCGCGCGGCGTTCCCACAAGTCCAGGCACGCCCGCGCGAAATCGCCGCGATGCGAAATCGAATTCACATTGTCATAAACCTTCTCGTACCGCTGCACCTTGCTGAGATAATTGCGCGTGTTGTCGAATTCATCGAACGGAATCCGCAACCGCCAGATGTAACTCTGTCCGACCCCGGCGATGGCCTCTTCGCCCAGCGCCTTGGTGCCGCTGTAAAAACTGCAAGGCGGATCGCGAAAGGTGAAATTCTGCGGGTCAGTTTCGGTGAAACCGTGGATGGCATCCGGTGATTGCTCAACCAGCGAGCGCAAGTCAGGCCGGGTCAAATCCTTTTCCGCGCGCGTTTGTCCGTTCAACGTCACTTTGGCTCCGGAAAAAACGCAACCGGAGGAAACGTGCCCCCACGGAATCGCGCAAACCGCACAGGCATGGGCGATGGTTTGCGGCA
Organism: Verrucomicrobiia bacterium; assembly: GCA_035279985.1. Lineage (GTDB taxonomy): Bacteria > Verrucomicrobiota > Verrucomicrobiia > Limisphaerales > UBA11358 > UBA11358. Next base: position 9,627 of record DATEGR010000076.1, on the reverse strand, counting down.
ACAGCGCGTTTCCTGCCAGGGTATCGGCCCGGGCCACTTCGCAGGCGTCCACGTTCGGCTTGCCGGTGAAACCGGCGACATTGACGAGAAATTCCGGCTTGTTCCGCTTCAAAAATTCCAGCAACACTTCGAACCGGCTGTAATCCACCTCTTTGCGCGAAAGCGGCCGGAAAGCCCATTGGCGGCGTTGCAATTCGCGCACAAACGCCTCACCGATATAACCAGATGCACCGAGGAGTAAAATCATATTTTGTTCAACCACGGATGGACACAGATGCACACAGATAAAAAACCGGTGGAGACGAAACCGGAGCGACAAGGAAATAGCGGCACTGCGGCAAGCCGCCGCGTCCGGTCAAATTCTTTGCGTTTACAGGCATTCTTCGCATTTGTTGTGCCAGTGGGAATCCGTGTTTATCCGTGTTCATCCGTGGTTTATCTTTCCAACCTTTTGGCCTCCGCGACGACTTCGTTCAGATAGGCGCGGTATTCACAGTTTGGCATCCGGCCCGTGAGTTCCTCCAGCTGGGTCAATTTGAGAAAGCCGGCGCGAAACGCGGCTTCCTCCGGACAGCCGATTTTGATGCCGGCGCGTTTTTCAATCGCCTGCACGTAAGCCGAAGCGTCGTGGAGGCTGCTGCTGGTGCCGGCGTCCAGCCACGCAAAACCGCGGCTGAGCCGGTGGACGTGAAGTTGCCCGCGCTTCAGGTACTCGACATTCAAATCCGAGATTTCCAATTCGCCGCGCGCAGAGGGTTTTAGCGATTTCGCGATGGCTACGACGTTATTGTCGTAAAGGTAAAGACCTGGCACGGCATAGTCACTCTTAGGGTGTTTTGGTTTTTCCTCGATGGAAATGGCCCGGCCCTCACCGTCAAATTCGACAACCCCATAGCGTTCCGGGTCGTTGACGTGATAGCCAAAAATCATCGCGCCGCTCTTGAATTCGACGATCTTGCGATAAAACACGTCGCTGCCGTAAAAAATATTGTCGCCCAGTATCAGCGCGACGTTGTCCTTGCCGATGAATGACCCGGCGATCAGGAAGGCCTGGGCAATCCCTTGCGGCTTTGGCTGCTCGCGGTATTCCATGGAAATGCCAAACCGGCTGCCATCACCGAGCATCTGCTTGAAGCGCGGCAAATCGTGCGGAGTGGAAATGAGGCACAAGTCGCGAATCCCGCCTTCGATGAGGGTCGTGAGCGGATAATACACCATCGGCTTGTCATAGACCGGCTGGAGCTGCTTGCTCGCGACCAGCGTCAGCGGGTAGAGCCGCGACCCCGCGCCGCCAGCCAGAATGATGCCTTTCATTGGTTAAACCCTAATGAATTTTCAGCGCGATGAAAAGTCGAAGTTCGCAAACAAAAAACTGCGTTCGAAGATGAACGCAGTTGCGTGACAAAACTCATCCAGTTAACCCGCCACCGCGCCGGTCGCCGCGGCCTTCTGGTTGAACACCAGCTTGTCATTCCCGACCGTGACCAGGATCAACTCGCCCTCATGCAGGTTGCCCTTGAGGATTTCCTCGGCCAGGGGGTCTTCGAGAAAGCGTTCAACCGACCGGCGCATCGGACGCGCGCCGTATTGCGGGTCGTAGCCTTTCTCGACCAGAAAATCCTTCGCCTGGGCGTCCAGTTCGAGCTTGAGATTCTTGTGGCGCAGCCGCTCCAGAACCTTGTTGACCTCCAAATCCAGAATCTGGATGAGGTCGGGCCTGGTGAACGAACGGAACACAATCACGTCGTCCAGCCGGTTCAGGAACTCGGGCCGGAAGGTCTTCTTCGATTCGTCGAGGATTTTCTCGCGCATCTTCTCGTAGCTGCTCTCGTCGGTGATGGGCGAGAAGCCGAGCGTGGATTGCCGGCGGATCAAATCCGAGCCGACGTTCGAGGTCATCAGCACGATCGTGTTGCGGAAATTCACCACGCGGCCCACGTTGTCGGTCAGTTTCCCCTCTTCGAGAATCTGCAACAGCATGTTCCACACGTCCGGGTGCGCTTTTTCGATTTCGTCGAACAGCACGACGGCATACGGATTGCGCCGCACCTTTTCGGTGAGCTGTCCGCCTTCCTCATAACCGACGTAACCGGGCGGCGACCCGATAAGCCGCGAGACGTTGAACTTTTCCATGTACTCGCTCATGTCGAGATGCACGAGCGATTTCGAATCACCAAACATCTGTTCGGCCATGGTCTTGGCCAGGAGCGTCTTGCCCACGCCGGTCGGACCGAGCAGCAAGAAGGTGCCGATGGGCCGGCGCGGGTCCTTCAAATCCGCGCGCGACCGGCGCAGTGCCTTGCAAATCGCGGAGACGGCTTCACGCTGGCCGACGACGACCTTCTCCATTTCCTGCTCAACCGTCAGCAGCCGTTGCATCTCGCCCTGCTCCATCCGTTGCAGCGGAATGCCCGTCCATTTGGAAACGACGTGCAAAATATCCTCTTCGTCCACGACCACGTGCTTTTCCTCGCGCGCGGCGCGCCAATCGCGCAAATGGGTCTCCAGTTTTTCCTTGGCCTGTTTTTCCTTGTCGCGCATCTGCGCCGCGCCTTCGAAATCCTGGTTCTTAATGGCGCGTTCCTTCTTGCCCTTGATGTCTTCAATCTCGGCTTCCATCGCCTTGATTTCCGGCGGGCGCGTCATGGTGCCGATGCGCGCGCGCGATCCGGCCTCGTCCAGCACGTCAATCGCCTTGTCCGGCAGGAACCGGTCGGTGATGTAACGGTCGGACAACTTCACGGAGGCCTCCACCGCCTTGTCGGTAAACTCGGCCTTGTGGTGCTCCTCGTATTTGTGCCGGAGTCCCCGCAAAATCTGGATCGCCTCGTCAACCGAAGGCGCCTCGACCTTCACGGCCTGAAAACGGCGTTCGAGGGCGGCGTCTTTTTCGATGTATTTGCGATATTCGTTAAGCGTGGTCGCGCCGACGCATTGCATCTCGCCGCGCGAAAGCGCCGGCTTGATGATGTTCGAAGCGTCCATCGTGCCTTCGGCCGAACCCGCGCCGACGATGGTGTGCAGTTCGTCAATAAACAAAATAATGTTCTTCGCGCGGCGGATTTCATCCATCACCGCTTTGATGCGCTCTTCAAACTGGCCGCGATATTTCGTGCCGGCGACCATAAGTGCCAGGTCGAGCGTGACGACGCGCTTGTCGCGCAACAGGTCGGGCACGTTGCCCTTGGCGATTTCCTGGGCAAGTCCTTCGACGATGGCCGTTTTGCCCACGCCGGCTTCACCGAGCAACACCGGATTGTTTTTTGTCCGGCGGCAAAGAATCTGGATGACGCGCTCGATTTCGTCCTTGCGCCCGATGACCGGGTCCATGTCGCCCTTGCGCGCGATGTCCGTCAGGTCACGTCCAAACGCCTTGAGCGCAGGCGTCTTGATTTCGCCTTTCTTCTCCACCGGTCCTTTCTCGCCGGCTTCCGGAATGGATGATTCCTCGCCGGTGAAATTGGGGTCCAGCTCCTTCAAAATTTCCTGACGCGTCTGTTCGATGTCCACGTCGAGGTTTCGCAAAATCCGCGCGGCCACGCCGTCACCTTCGCGCAACAGGCCGAGCAAAATGTGTTCGGTGCCGATGTAGGTATGATTCAGGTTCTTGGCCTCCCGTTTCGCCAGATCCAGAACCTTCTTCACGCGCGGCGTGTAGGGGATGTTGCCGATCATCTTCTGGTCGGGGCCGGTGCCGACCTGTTTCTCGACTTCCATGCGGACGGTTTCAAGGTCCAGCCCCATTTTCTGGAGGACATTCACCGCCACGCCCTGGCCCAATTTAATCAGGCCGAGCAAAAGATGCTCGGTGCCGAGAAAGTTGTGGTTAAACCGGTCGGCTTCCTTTCGCGCCAGCGCGAGCACCTGTTGGGCGCGCGGCGTAAAATTACTCATGGCTTCATCGCTCATACTCGCCTTATTGTGCTATGAATTGGCGGATTTGTCCAATCCCGCCCCGCCTTTTTTCGTGTTTGGCCGGCTGACGTGCTTCAACCGGTCACGCAGCATGTCTGCTCGTAGCAAGTCGCGTTCCTCCGCCGACAATTTGTCCGAAAATTGCTTCTGCAAATGGGCCGGTTGCGTCACAATAAACAGTTCATCCACGATCGGACGTTCCTCGGCCGGGAAGAGCCCCAAATCCACGCCCAAACGCATCAACGACAGCAAATTCATGGTTTCCTTGGACGAAATGCTGTGGGCGTTGGCCAGGATGCCATAGGCGCGGCCAATGTGGTTGAAAACCACCTTCGGCTTCTTCTCCAGGAGGATTTGCCGGGCATTTTCCTCGTGCTCAATAATTTGTGACAAAACCTTGTCCAGCCGCTCGACAATGGTCGTTTCGGTTTCGCCGAGTGTCATTTGATTGGAAACCTGGAATACATTGCCCAGCGCCTCTGTTCCTTCGCCGTAGAGCCCGCGCACGGCCAGCCCCAGCTTGTTGACGGATTGAATGATGGGATTGATCTGCTCGGCCAGCACCAGGCCGGGCAGATGCAACATCGCGCTGACCCGCACCGCCGTGCCGAGATTGGTCGGGCAGGCGGTCAAATAACCGAGGTCATTGTTGAAGGCGTAATCGAGTTTTTTCTCCAGTTCGGAATCCAGATGATCAATCGCGCTCCACGCCTGGCGCAATTGCAGGCCTGGACGCAGCGCCTGCATTCGCAAATGGTCCTCCTCGTTGATCATCACGCAAAAACTTTCCTCGCGGTTGAAGACCAGGCCGCTGCCCGACCCTTTGGCGGCGTGCTCGCGGCTGATGAGATGACGCTCCACCAGAATCTGTTTGTCGAGCGTGGTGAGATTGTCCATCACCTCGGAAAAGGAATCGTTCATTTCCGGCAGGCTTTCGACCGCCGGGCGGATGGTTTCCAGGACCTTCAGCCGCTCCGGCTTTTTCGCCCAGCCGGGAAACGCCGCATCCCGTAAATTGCGCGCCAGCCGGACGCGGCTGGACATCACAATCCGGTCGTGCGGACCGTGTCGGCGCGCCGTCTCGGCGGGAGAAATGAGGAACTCATCCAATTTCATTTTACGTCACACCCAGGCCTGTCCCCCGCGGCGTGATTTGCTTGATCTCGTCGCGCAATTGGGCGGCCTGTTCGAAATTTTCGTCTTCGATGGCCTTGGCCAGTTTCTTTTGCAGCAATTTGAGGCGGTCGGACTGCTCGCGGTTGGCGCGGAGCGCCTCCGGCACTTTGCCCGCGTGGCGGGTGCCCTTGTGCATCGTCTTGAGCAACCCCTCCAGACCTTCGGCAAAAGTCTGGTAGCATTCCGGACAACCGAGCCGGCCCGATTTTTTGAAATCCGCCTGCGAGAAACCGCAGCGTGGGCATTTCGTTTCCACGCCGCCACCGGACTGTTCGATTTCCTGCGACGCGCCGAGGCCAAACAGAACATCGGCGTCCGCCAGCGAAAAGGAGGTCGGGTCATTGATGCCCTTGGCCTTGGCGCAGCCCTCGCACAAATCCAGCTTCTGCATCTTGTCACCCACGATCTGGGTGAGATGCACAGTGGCCGGCTTTTCCTTGCAGATGGAACACAACATGGTTACGTCATGGCTTAAATTGTCAGACCGTCAATTCGGCGTTGCCTGCTGATAAAATACACCGAATTTCCATTCACGTCACTTGTATATCGGCTCGCCGGAGTTTTTCGTCAAGGCGTGGTATTCGGTGACCAGTTTGCGCGTAATCGGTCCCGGTTTGCCCGTGCCAATCACCCGGCCGTCAATCTTCACCACCGGCACAATTTCGGCGCCGGTGCCGGTCAGAAAACACTCGTCCGCGTTGAATAAATCGTATCGGGTCAGGTTCGGTTCGGACACCGCCAAACCCTCCTCCTCGGCCAGTTCCATGACCACACCGCGCGTGATGCCGTAAAGCGCGCCCGCCGAGAGCGGCGGCGTCAGCAGTTGGCCCTTTCTCACGATGAACAAATTGTCGCCCGTGCATTCGGCCACGAAACCTTCCGCGTTCAACATCACCGCCTCTTCACAACCGGCGTGGTTCGCCTCGATCTTCGCGAGGATGTTGTTGAGGTAATTGAGCGACTTGATGGCCGGGTTCAGCGCGCTGTGCAGACTGCGTACGGTCGGCACGGTGACGATTTCCATGCCCCTCTGGTACAACGCCGGCGGATAAAGCTGGATTTTATCCGCGATGATGACGACCGACGGATTTTTGCAGCGGTTCGGATTCAAGCCGAGTGTGCCGATACCGCGCGTCACCACGAGCCGGATGTAACCGTCGCGGATTTTATTCATCCGGCAGGCTTCAACCACCGCGCGCATGATGTGGGCGTGCGACATCGGAATGTTGAGCAGGATGGCCTTGGCCGAACAGAACAGCCGGTCAATGTGCTCGTGCAATTTAAACACGCGACCGTGATAGGCGCGGATGCCTTCAAACACCCCGTCGCCATAAAGCAGGCCGTGATCGAAGACCGAAATCTTCGCCGCGCGTTCGTCGTAGTATTTGCCGTCAATAAAAACTTTCATGAACTCGCCACAGGTTACGGGAAAAGGCGGATGGGGGAAAGTGAATTTGCGTGACAGCGGGGAAACAACGATTATAGTGGCGGGCTCGGTGACCCTATGGTCTAGCGGTTAGGACACCACCCTTTCACGGTGGTAGCCCGGGTTCGATTCCCGGTAGGGTCGCCACTTCAAAATCATCAATAAATTCGATCATTTCCAATGTTATCATGCTGCCCGTCTCCCGTTGCATACCGGATTCGCATAACGTGTTGCCATGTGTTGTGCGTGTTTTGAAGAAGGCTTCCGTCACTGCGTCCACTGGGTCATCATGTTCAGATTCAGGAAACACCGGCAGGTCATCCAAAAATTCTCGATTCCATCGGGCGTGAACAATCGCCGGCTTTCTCTGTTCGCAGCGTGCCACTGCAGGCAATGCCCGCGTCGTCTTGTCCGCGTGGACCGGTACCCGGGCAAACGCCATCCCGGCGCAACGGGTCTGGCACCACTGCGTTTCGTCGATGGTCTCGAGCCGGTTCCACCCGGGCTGCTCTCTTCGTTGATGGGCAACGTGATGGATGCAGGCGTCGATCCTGTGGCGGTTCCCCACGTCCACGATATTAACAGCCAGAGGTAGCACGACCCGACCGGGACCGGGACCGGGGCGGTAGCCATTTCATGCGACTGTCGAAAACGGCTTTTCAGTGTTAAACTTTCCAGAATTAAAGAACTCTCAACATTTCTTTTGCCAAACCGGACAAGAAATCAGAGTACGGTATTATGAAAATCAAATCAGCAACGAGAAGGCTGGCAACGGCGCTCACCATGGCGTGCGGATTGACATTGGCCGGCTGGGCGCAGGCTCAAGACGTCTACTACTGGGATAATTTCTATCCGCCCTGGCCACCCCACAGTTCGCTGTACCCTAATTGGAACAACTACCCGGCCAACACTTCCGCGGTGAACTTTAACACGGTATTTGCCTTTACCAATGCGATGTTGGACGAACCGGCGGGCGGCCTGGAAGTAACGTCGACGATTGGCGGTTATGGCAGCGGTTATGCCGACCTGAACAATGGCACGGGCGTTACCTTTGCCAACGGTAATTTTGAGCTCGCCACCAACGACACTACTTGCATCTTGGCTTTTACAGTGAATCCGACGCCGGGCATGGCGTCTTCCGGAACGTCGTTTTATACCAATTACAACTGGATAGGAATACAGTTCTACTTGAATCTCGATAGTGGTCCGTACACCAGTCTGCCTGTCCTTTACGGCGGGTGGAACAATCCGGGCAACTCCAACGGCATCGTGTGGGCCGGGAGCAACGTCACGATGACGGTAAATTTGTCATCCTTGCCTAAATTTACGGCCTACACACAGGGGGGAACGAATCATTTTTATGGCTGCAACCTGGGAATCAACCCGGCGGTCATTTTTAATGACCCGAATGGGAGTTCCGGTTTGCCTTACGATATCACGTTCAACTCCATCACATTTGCCGCGAACCTGACAACGCCGCCGGACCTGGCCATCAGCCATATCGGCACCAATGTCATCGTCTCCTGGCCCGCCAGCGGCGCTTATACCTTGCAACAAAGCGCCAATATGGCGAAATACAGTTGGTCGCCCTGGGGTTTTCCACCCGTCTCGAATAATGGCATCTACAGTATCACCATCCCGGCACCCCCGAACACTTTGTTTTTCCGCCTGAGCAATCCGTAGCGGTAAACGGCAGATGATAAGTCCGGCGGGTGGCGTTCATGGACCGAGCAGTGTGCGATCGAAGCGATAAGGGAAATTACCTGATAAGCCTGCGCGAACCCCACAGACAATCGCCCGGGGTCGCGAGCCGTGTTTCGCAGGTTTCTTCAAAGTGCCCATGAACGCTTGGTTTTCGATTGATCGGGTCATGGCTGTCGCATCTGGTGCTGTTCAATAACACGAAGGGACCGTCAGGAAAGCGCAAAGCCCGCTGGTTGCGCGGCTTTGTCGAACGGGGTCGTCACCATAAGTGGCATAGATATCCGCAGCAAATCAAATTCGCGCAAGCACCCGAGAAGATGATTCAATCTCGCACTTGTTAGGGTCGCCATTTTTATTTTTTTTCTCCTTTGGGTTCCTCTAGCAGCCCGCTAATAAAGTAGCCGCCCTGCTGACACGGCGGACAACGCTCTCCTAACTTCCAATAATTTCCGCCGATTCATATTGGCGGCTACCACCATCGGGTGTTCTTGAACCGGCCGCTGGCTTTGTTAGCTCTGTTTAATAGGCATTTAACTTGAAATGTAGCCGATCTACTGGTAAAAGTTACTTTAATCGGGCACAGGCAGAATGAAATTCCAGCAATACCTCTGGGCGGCTACACTCTCGACGTTAGTTCTGTGCCGCACTTCTGGTGCGACGCTCTACGTGAGCCTGAACTGCACAAACCCTGTGCCGCCCTACGCGGATTGGAGTACCGCCGCCACGAACATTCAGGATGCCGTTGATGCTTCCACGAATGGGGATTTGATTCTGGTGACGAATGGCGTGTACCAAACCGGCAGCAGATTGAGCAGCGATGGAGCGACTAACCGCGTGTTCGTCTTTGACGCGGTGACACTGCAAAGCGTCAATGGCCAAACGGCGACCTTGATAGACGGCGCCGATATGTTGCGCTGCGTCTATCTCACCAACGGAGCGATTCTTTCAGGTTTTACCGTGACCAATGGCAACGCGGGCAGATTCCAAGGAGGCGGGATTTATTGCGCTCCCGTAGTAAATATCTACGGCGAGGTCTTTAACTCCACTGCCTTGATTAAAAACTGTCTCGTCGTCAGTAACCAGTCCTCCTACGGGGGCGGTGCAATGTACGGTTCTATAAGCAACTGCATTCTTTCCTGTAATATCTCAACAGGCAGCGGTGGTGGAGCAGGATGGGCCGTTCTGAACAACTGTATCCTGTCCAACAACTCGGCAGCAGCTGACGGTGGCGGGGCAGATGAAAGCGCACTGGCTAACTGCGTTGTTTTTGGCAACTCCGCTAGAGGAGGTTCTGGCGGAGGCGTGTCGCATTACGCGGTGAACAATTGCCTGATTGTGAGTAACTCATGCAGTGGCCCTGGCGGCGGCGCCTATTCTGGTTACTTGAATAATTGTACGATTGTCGG
>DATEGR010000075.1:0-2831 GCA_035279985.1 Verrucomicrobiia bacterium | reverse complement strand
CAGTAATTCCGCCGCGCTGGCGTTCGCCTTGACCTGTTCCGGATTTTTGCAGCCGGGGATAAGCGCGGTCACCACCGGATTTTTCAGGCACCAGGCCATCGCCCATTTGGCCATCGGCACGCCGGCGGGCACTTCCTCTTTTTGCAGGCGCTCCACTTCGGCCAGATCGCGCTTCATTTTTCCCTCGTCGAACGTTGCGCGAACGTCATTGGCGGCAAACGTGGCGCCGGGTTTGTATTTGCCGGAAAGCAATCCGCTGGCGAGCGGCACCCGGGCGAGGATGCCGAGGTTCTCTTTCTGCGCATGTGGGAAATACATCGTCTCGGCGCGGCGATCCAGCCGGTTGTAAAAAACCTGCAACGCTTCCACGCCGAACTTCGCGGCTTCGCGCGCCTGAAACTCGCTGCCTTTCTGCAAAATGGAAACGCCCAGATACCGGATTTTGCCTGCCCGTTTTTGCCCCGCCAGCATCGTCCACAGTTCCTGGTTCTGAAACAGCGCATCGGATCCGGAATGAAACTGGTAGAGGTCAATGGTCTCGACGCGCAGCGCCTTGAGCGAGGCTTCAAGTTGTTGCCGCACACCGGTGACGGAAAAGTCGTCGTCGCGGTTCATGAAACTGTTAAAGTGATGGCCGAACTTGGTCGCCACCAGCCAGCGCGAGCGGTCATGGCGCGACAGGTAATCGCCAATCAGCCGTTCAGACAGGTGGTCGCCATAACATTCGGCCGTGTCAATGAGGTTGGTGCCGCATTCCGCCGCCGCGTCAAGGATGGCATCAACCTCGGCCTGCGAGAAATCGCGTCCCCACTCGCCGCCAAACTGCCAGGTGCCAATGCCGATGACCGATACGCGCAGACCGGTCTTGCCCAATACCCGATAATGCATGGCCGATGTTGTAAGTAAAATCCGCTTGCGCCAAGTTTGATCGTTGTTACATTCGGGTCGCGTTTTCATCCGCCGATCGCGGCGGTTTTTCCATTTTGACCTGAAAGACCATTAATTTGTGAAAATTTTCAGCGGCACTGCCAACGAGCCTTTGGCTCGCGCGATTTGCAAATCCATCAACATGGAACTGGGCAAGTGTTCCATCCAGCCTTTCCCCGACGGCGAGACGTTCATTAAAATCGAGGAGAACGTCCGCGGCGAAGACGTGTTCGTCGTCCAGCCGACGTCGCCGCCGACCAACCACAATTTGATGGAGTTGTTCATCATGATTGACGCGTTGCGGCGGGCGAGCGCGACGCGCATCACCGCCGTCCTGCCGTTTTACGGTTACGCCCGGCAGGACCGCAAGGACCAGCCGCGCGTGCCCATCACGGCCAAGCTGATCGCGAACCTGCTGGTGGCGGCGGGCGTCAACCGCATCCTCACCGTGGATTTGCATGCGCAGCAGATTCAGGGGTTTTTCGACATCCCGGTGGATCATCTCTATGCCGCGCCGGTCATGTACGAGTATTTGAAGAAGAAGAAACTGTCCGACCTCGTCGTGGTCAGCCCGGACGTGGGCGGCTTGAAGATGGCGCACGCGTATTCGCAGGTGCTGGAATCGGGCCTGGCCATCGTGGCCAAGCGGCGCAAAAGCGCCACGGAGGTGGAATCCATGGCCGTGATCGGCGAAATCCGTGGCAAAAACATCCTGTTGGTGGACGATTTGACGGAGACGGCGGGCACCTTGACGGCGGCGGCGGCATTATTGAAGAAAAAGGGCGCCAAACAGATTCTGGCCTGTGTTTCCCACGCCATTCTCAACAATGTCGGCATTGACCGATTGCGAAAATCAGTGATTGACGAATTGATTACAACTGATACAGTCCAACGCCCCGCAATTGACGGTGTAAAAATAACGACGCTGTCGGTGGCAGGGCTTTTGGGCGAAGCCATCAAGCGAATTAACAGCAATTCGTCGGTGAACTCGCTCTTTGAATTCAAAGGCGGGCGCACGAGTTAGCCCGCCGTAAAACATTTTTAGCATGAAATCAGTGCCATTGAAAGCGTATCCCCGGACGCAAACGCGCCGGGGCGGAGTCAAAAAATTGCGCGACACGGGTCGCGTGCCGGCGATCATTTACGGCCGCCAGGCCAAGCCGCAAAACCTCGAAATCAACGCGAAGGAAATCAGCGATCTCATCCATCATTCCATCTCGGAAAATCTGCTGGTGGATTTGTCCGTGGAAAACGACGCGCGGGCCAAACGCCTGGCGATGGTCCAGGAAGTCCAGCACCACCCGCTGGACGGCAAGGTCCTGCATGTGGATCTCCATGAAGTGGCTGAAAATGAAAAGGTCATTGTCCAGGTGCCGGTGGAAACCGTTGGCGAGGCCGCCGGCGTGAAGAACAGCGGCGGCGTGCTGGAACACGTCATGTTCAAGCTCAAGGTCCGCGCCCTGCCCAAGGATTTGCCGGAGCAGATTATCATTGATGTCAGCCATCTCGAACTCGGCAAGGCCGTTCACATCGGCGAAGTCAAGGCGCCCGCCGGCGTTGAGATTCTCGGCGACAAAGGCATGCCGGTCGTGACGGTGGCGATGCCGCGCACGGAAGAGGAAGAAGCGGCGGCAACGGTGCCCGCCGAGGGCGTGGCTGCCGGCGACGTCGAGATGATCAAGGAAAAGAAGGAAGACGGCGAAGAGGGCGAAGCCCCCGCCAAAGGCGAAAAGGGCGCCAAACCCGGCGAAAAAGCCCCCGCCAAAGGCGCCGAGAAAGGCGCGGCGGCAGCTCCCGAGAAGGGCGAAAAAGCCGCCGAGAAAAAACCGGCGGAGAAAAAGAAATAATTTTGCGGGTGATCCGCAGGGGTCATCACGCCCGCGCCGCACATGGAGCCATTGCAT
>DATEGR010000074.1:0-9227 GCA_035279985.1 Verrucomicrobiia bacterium | reverse complement strand
GTGCGACTGGGACCAAAGGCCAGCCAGGTGCCCATCACCAAACCCAATAACCGCTCGAACAGCGGCGCCTCCGGCGGGCAGACATTCGGGCCGCCCACCACTTTGACCCGGGGATCCGAAAAATGCCGAACCGCGCGCTTTACATTACCCGGCTCGGCGACCGAATCGTCGTCCAAAAAATAGACCAGTTCGCCGCGAATCGCCTTCAATCCGGCATTTCGTTTGACACCCGGCCCGATGGACAGGTCCGTGGTGCGCACAATGACGATTTCAAGTTTTTCGCGCGGATAATCGAATCGCCGGGCCGCCTCGGCAGATTTGACCTCCGTTATATGCGGATGGACGGGGATAAGCACGCTGACCAGCGGCCACTCATCGTTCATAATGCCCGGCGTTATAAAGTTTGAACCGCGGAGTTCCAAGTCAAAACGTCGTTTGAAGGATGGTGGAGCCGAGGGGATTCGAACCCCTGACCCCCACAATGCCATTGTGGTGCTCTACCAACTGAGCTACGACCCCATCTGGAGTTCAGACACTGTAAATAACCGGCTGCCGTTGTCAAAAGAAAATGCCGGAATACCATCCAAGCAAAGCATCTTTAAACCGGCTGCCAGCCGCGATCCCACAAACCGCCCCCGGCCATTATTCACCCCGTAAACCTTTCAAAAGCCGTGCGATTTGCGGTCCCAGGCGCTGCAGTTGCCCGCTATGTACGGCGGAAAGTTGTTCGAGAATGTTTTCACCCCGGTCCGTCAAAGCCAGCCGGACCTGTCGGCGGTCTTTACAGTCCGCGATCCGCCGCACATAACGCTCCGCGACCAGCCGGTCGACCAACCCAACGGCGCTGTGGGGCAGAACCTGCAACCGCTCCGCCAGGGCGCCCATGGTGATGCGATGCGGGCCCGGAAACCCTTTGATGGCGAGCAGGGCCTGATGCTGCTGCGGCGTCAGGCCGGCCGCCTGGGCGGCGTTCTCGCTGAACCGCAAAAATTGTCGCAGCGCATACCGCAACTCCGCCAGCGTTTCGTAATGGGCCCTGGTAATCCTGCTCATGTAACCCTCATAAACAATCACGCCGGACGCCCAAACTCCAGCCCATTCCCGCGCATAACATCAGCTTGATTTATATCGTTCTACGATATATTATGGAACGCCTGTGTTTACGATCAACAAAGGTTGGGCTGCCGGAGTTGCAAAACCGGTGGCGGATGAGTTCCCGAGAGATGCTTTGGGCGATTACCGGACGGATAAGCGGATGCTGCTGCTCTCCGCCCTGGCAATCCCCGTCGGTATTATCGGGGCGCTGGTGGCCAAAGTGCTGCTCTGGCTGATCGCCACCATCACCAATCTCTTGTTTTTCCACCGGTTCTCCGCTCAATCGTTGTTGCCGGAAGATAGCCACCTCGGCTGGTGGCTGCCGGCGGTGCCAATCGCCGGGGCACTGATTATCGGGCTGATGGCACGTTACGGATCTGAGAAAATTCGCGGTCATGGCATACCTGAAGCATTGGAAGCCATCTTGCTGGGGCGAAGTTTGATCAGCCCCAAGGTGGCGATTTTAAAGCCGTTGTCGTCGGCCATCTCCATCGGTTCGGGCGGACCATTCGGGGCGGAAGGGCCGATCATCATGACCGGCGGCGCCTTTGGTTCATTATTTGCCCAGCTCTTTCACCTTTCCGCCGCGGAACGAAAGACCCTGCTGGTGGCCGGCGCCGCCGCGGGCATGTCCGCGATGTTCGCCACTCCGGTGGCCGCCGTGTTATTGGCAGTGGAATTATTATTGTTCGAATGGAAGCCCCGGAGTTTTATTCCGGTGGCGGTGGCGTCCATCGTGGCTTCCCTGTTGCGCATACCGTTGCTGGGTGCCGGGCCGATGTTTCCGGTCACGCCGCACCGCGCCCTGGGAACAGCCGATTTGTTCAGCGCCCTGCTGGTCGGGATTACCGTGGGATTCGGTTCCTGGTTGCTGACCAGCCTCGTGTATGCGTTTGAAGATTTATTCCAAAAGCTGCCGATCCACTGGATGTGGTGGCCGGCCCTGGGCGCGCTGGTGGTGGGCCTCGGCGGCCTGATTGAACCGCGCGTGTTGGGCGTGGGCTACGACACCATTCACGCCTTGGTGCGCGGACAACTGCTGGGCGATGTCTTGATTGGTTTATTGATTGCGAAGGCGGTGGTGTGGACCGTGGCGCTGGGTTCGGGCACCTCCGGCGGGGTGCTGGCGCCGTTGCTGATCATCGGCGGCTCGTTGGGCGCGTTGCTGGGACAATGGTTGCCAAGCGGCGACCCGGGATTGTGGGCGATGGTAGGCATGGGCGCGATCATGGGCGGCACCATGCGTTCGCCGTTCACTGGCATGATTTTCACGTTGGAACTGACGCATGACCTGAATGCGCTGCCGGCATTGTTCATTGGCAGTGTGGCCGCGCTGGGTGTCACCGTCCTGGTGTTGCGCCGTTCCATTCTGACCGAAAAGCTCGCCCGGCGCGGCCAGCACATCGCCCGGGAATACAGTGTGGATGTGTTTGAACTGGTGCGGGTGGCCGAAGTCATGGAGCGCCGGATTCCCATGGTCCCCGCGGACATGACGGTAAGAGAACTTTCAGATCGAATTGCCCTCGGCGATCCAGCCGTTTCCCGGCGTCAAGCGGTGCTGATTATGAATGCCAATCAAAAGCTGGCCGGGATCATCACCCGCGGCGATCTGGTGCGCGCATTGGAGCATGCTCCGGCCGACGACTTATCGGTCCTCGAAGCGGGAAGAGCAAAATTGGAGGTCACCTACCCGGACGAATCTGTCCATGACGCCATTGCGAAAATGCTCAGGCATGGTGTGGGACGGTTGCCGGTGGTCAAGCGGGACGAACCGGACCGGGCGGTGGGTTATTTGGGCCGCGGCGACATTCTGGGCGCTCGCCGGCGGCTGCATGAGGAAGAAGAATCACGCAGCCAGGGACCGGCCGCGACACGCCGGCCGGTTTTGAAATTCAGGACCTTGCTCCATCAATGGTTCCCTTCCGCGACCGGAGAAACCTGAGGAACAACCGGAATGCCTTATGAACTTTGAAGCTTCGGTGGGGAAATCCAGCTCTTACGTGGTCAGCCAGGGCAAGGCCCGATACGAGCGCATCGCCGCGGCGCATCCCGGGCCGCTGGGCCCCGCCGTTACCGTTTCACACCAAACCGGCGCCGGCGTTCCTGAAATCACCAAACGCCTGGCGCAACGGCTTCAACAGACCGGCTTTAAAGGGGAACTTTGCTGGACGGTCCTCGATCAGCAGCTCATCGAAAGGGCCCTGGAGGAACATTGTTGGCCGAAGGCGCTGGCAGAGCACATTACGGAAGAAAAGCGCTTTTTCATTGATGAATTGATGGATGATTTATTCGGCCTGCGTCCGCCTTCCTGGGTGCTGGTCCCGCAAGTGGCGGAAACCACCTTGCGCCTGGCCATGGCCGGTCACGTGATCCTGGTCGGACACGGTGCCACGGTGATCACGAAAAAATTGCCGAATGTGTTTCACGTTCGTCTGACCGGTTCACTGCCCCGGCGAATTGAGCGCGTACAAAGGCTCAGGAACCTGAAGCCGGAAGCCGCCGCCCAATATGTGAGGCGGGAAGATCGGGGACGCGAAAGATACGTCAAAGCTCATTTCCATGGTCAGCTCGCCAATGAATTACTTTACGATTTGGTGCTCAACACCGACCGGGTTTCCGACGAAGACGCGGCAGCCATCCTGGCTGAAAGTGCGCGGACGTTCTTTTCCGCCAGTCAAACTTCAAACGAGTTTCAAACGGCGCAAAAAGCTTGAAAGATTGACCCACGTCAAATTCCAGTGGCGGCCATCCGCTAAACTCCGGGCCGAGTGATATGGCACCCGTAAAACCAGACCGGTGGCAGGACGCGTCCGAACGCCGGACCACGGTTCAGGCCGGTAGTGTCTTGATTTCAAGTTTGGAGTTCCGCGTTTACGGTTCCGGGCCGCCCACCGGCGGAACTCCGAGCGAATTCAGGACAGTACCTGCAAATCGGAAACTTTGACAAATCCTTTGCCTTAAACTAAAAACCACCAATCCAAATACCAAGCGAGAGGGAATTATGAATGAATCATCGAACCGAAGTCTGTTGATCTCCAAAGGCTGGATTCAAGCGGTCGCCCTGGTCATGCTCTTTGGCTTCTTTGTGCTCGGCCTGCTGGCCTATCGCACCTACACCGACGAACCACCCATCCCGGCCCGGGTCGTAGACAACCAAGGGAACCTTCTCTTTACTGGACCGGACATCACCGCCGGGCAGGAGATTTTTCTCAAAAACGGGTTGATGGAATACGGCTCCATTTTCGGCCACGGCGCGTATCTGGGACCGGATTTCACGGCGGATTATCTGCATCGCGCGGCGGAAATCGCAATCGCCTTCTACGGCGGCATCGCCTCGGACTCGGCCCGGCAACAAACCATGACTGATTTTAAAACCAACCGGTACGACCGCAGCACCGGCGTGCTGACTTACAGCGCGGCGCAAACCGAGGCGTTCAATCAGCTCGCAAATTACTACGCCGGTTTCTTCGGAACGCCCACGACCCAATTCGGCCTCCGGCCCAATGCCATCACCGATCCGGAAAAAATCCGGCAGCTCACCGCCTTCTTCAGTTGGTCGGCGTGGGCGGCCTCGACGCCTCGTCCGCACCGGGATTATTCCTATACGAACAACTGGCCGCCTGAATCGCTTGTTGGCAACCATGCCACGGCGGAAACCCTGCTGTGGAGCGTTCTCTCGCTCATCGCCCTGTTGGGCGGGATTGGTCTGTTGCTGGCTTCGTTTGGCCGGTGGAATTTTCTGGGCTGGCACGGGCGTGAAGAACAGAGCATCTCCTTCCGCCCGCCCGATGAGGTGCTGCTGACGCCCGCGCAACGGTCGTGCGCCTGGTTCTTCCTGGTCATGGCGGTGTTGTTCATGGCCCAAACGTTTCTGGGCGGCGCGGCGGAACATTATCGCGCGGAGATTTCAAACTTTTTCGGCTTCGACCTGGCGCGCCGGCTGCCGTTCAATATTGCCCGGACCTGGCACGTGCAACTCGCCATTTTCTGGGTGGCCACGTCGTATCTCGCCGCCGGTATCTTCCTCGTCCCGATGATTACGGGACGGGAACCTCGCCGGCAAAGCTGGCTTTCCTATTCGCTGCTGGGCGCCCTGGCCATCGTCGTCTTCGGCAGCCTGGGCGGTGAATATGCGGGCATCGAAGGCTGGATCCAGAAAGGCTGGTCGTGGTTCGGCAACCAGGGCTTTGAATACCTCGACCTCGGCCGGTTCTGGCAGATTTTGCTGACCATCGGCTTGTTCTTTTGGGTGGTGATTCTCTTCCGTGGACTGCGGGACAAGCTGCGGGTTGAGCAGGCGGGCAACATGCCGTGGCTGTTTTTCTTTGCGGCGCTGTCCATCCCCGCCTTTTATGCCGTCGGCCTGCTCGCCCGGCCGGAATCGAATTTCACCACCACGGATTTCTGGCGGTTTTGGGTGGTGCATTTGTGGGTGGAGGATTTCCTGGAACTGTTCACGACGGTGATGGTCGCCTACATCTTCGTGTTGCTAGGTGTGGTGCATCAACGCGTGGCCTTGCGTTTGATTTACCTGGACGTGGTGCTGTATTCGGCAGGCGGCGTCATCGGCACGATGCACCACCTTTATTTCTCCGGCGAACCGGCGGTGCACATGGCGCTGGGCGCATTCTTCTCGGCAGCGGAAGTGATTCCACTGACGTTCCTGACGCTCGAAGCGTGGAGCTTCCTCCAGCTCGGCGCGCAACAAAGTTCGCAGACGCGGGCGCCGTTCCCCCATTTCTGGGCGGTGATGTTCCTGGCCTCGGTCGGATTCTGGAACTTTCTCGGCGCGGGCATTTTTGGATTTCTCATCAACCTGCCGATTGTTTCCTATTACGAAATCGGCACGGCGCTCACGGCCAATCACGGCCACGCGGCCATGATGGGCGTTTACGGGATGCTGGCCGTGGGATTGGCGCTGTTCTGCCTGCGCTATCTGATTCCGGAAAAACTGTGGAGCGACCGCCTGGCCAAAATCAGTTTCTGGTCGCTCAACCTCGGCCTCGCCTGGATGGTCTTTGCGTCGCTGTTCCCGCTGGGATTACTCCAGCTCTACCACTCGGTGAGCGTGAGTTATTACGACGCCCGGTCGTTGAAGTTCATCTCCGATCACACCAACTCCATGCTCGAATGGCTGCGGTTCCCGGGCGACGCGCTGTTCATCGTGGGCGGAACGCTGCCCCTGCTCTATCTCTGCTGGCTCGGGGTTCGCCGCATGAAGGTTCAACCGCCGCGCGAGGAACCCGATGGCGTGCTGTTCACGGAAATCCAGGAAAAGAAATTCGGCGCATGAAAACAGCAAAGGGACTTTACGCTGGAGTTCACGCTTTAGCGTGTCGGAGCATGAACAACCTGAAGGTTGAACTCCAACGGCTACCGGGGAAACGCAAATGATTGATGGCATTCACCTTGAAGTTGTTCTGGCCGCCGGGTATGCGCTTTTGCTGGTGGGCGTGGCGGCGATGCTGGAATATCTGGCCCGCCACTCCCACCGGCGCTCCGAACACTATCGTAACTCCGGGTTCACTTACAAACGGAAGCTCGACGTGTGGGAATGCCCGACCGGCCACCACCTGACGCGGATTGAGACGGATTTCGAGCGCAAGCTTGCGCGTTATCGCGCGCCGGCCCACAAATGCAACGCCTGTCATTGCAAGAAGGATTGCACCGATTCCGACAACGGGCGCGAACTGGAGAGCCGCCTGGACGCCTGGCTACAATCGGAACTGCACCGGTTTCACCGGGGCATTTCCCTGGCCTTGTTCCTTCTGGCCATCATTATTCTGGCGGCGGAAATGGTCCGATACCACGATTGGCATGAGTGGCTCCTGCTCGGTGTGCTGCTGGCGCCCATCGGTTTTGCCGGTTCAAAACTCACTGTCTCTTTCTGGGAGCGCGAACGGAAAAGCTGACCGCTCCCTTTTGCATCAGCCGTTACTCCCCCAGGTGACGCCGCAATAACGCGCTCAGCCTGGCCGGTGAGAGCACGGTGATGGTTTTGCCTTTGACGGTGAGCAGTTTTTGTTCGCGGAATTTGGCGAGGGTGCGGGAAAAGGTCTCGCTCACCGTCCCCAGTTCGGCAGCCAGCATCCGTTTGGTGATGGCCAGTTCGATGTGGACCGGCTGGTCGCTCTGTGGCATCGGGCAGCGTTTGACCAGCCAGTTGGCGAGCCGGGTCTCCACATCCTTGAGCGTGAGGTCTTCGAGCTGCCCGACCAGCACGCGCAAATGGCTGCTCATGGAACCGAGCATCCGCAGCGCGAGTTCCGGCTGCCGCTTCAATAACGCCAGAATCCCGTCTTTTTGCACCAGCAACACCTGCGTGGGTTCGATCGCGCGTGCGTCGGCGGGATACCCCGTCTCCGTGGCCAGCGCGACTTCGGCAAACGAATCGCCGGCGCGGAAAACGTGAATAACCTGTTCCTTGCCCGTGGCGCTGACGCGATGCACGTTCACCGCGCCTCGTTGAACCACATAAAACCCGCGCGCCGGATCGCCTTCATGAAAGAGATAATCACCTTTCTCCAGCGATTTCACGACCGAGACGTCCGCGATGTTCTCGAGGTCAGACGGCGGCAAGCCGGTGAAAAGCTGGCAACTCCGCAGCGAGTTGACGATGGCAATCTTCTTGAAATCGTTCAGTGACATGTGACACGTGTCAGGTGACAGGAAAAACTCCACGCCGTCAACCTTGCTGTAGGGCAGGCGTCGCGCCTGCCTCTAACTTCAGAACATTTTTCAGGATGGGTCGCTTGGGCTTGAACCTGCCCCACGATCGTGAACAATTTATTGCAAACGGAGACAGGCGTGACGCCTGTCCTACGCCTCACGCCAGAAATAGACCATCCAATCGCTCCCCTGCCCCCGCTCGACCTTGGAGGCAAAGCCTTCACTGTGCAGCTTCTCGACGAGCGGCGATGGCAGAAACGGCGCGACGACAATCAGCCCTTCGTCCGGTTTGAGGGCATCCACGCGTTTGCGGATTTCCGGGAACGGCTCAACGCCGCGGCGGATGAGTTCGCGCACGTCAAAGCGTTTGAATTGATTCAGAGGCAACATACCTGGAAGATTTTTGATTTACGATTTACGATAGATGATTGTTTGCCAAAGTGCGGTCGTCTGAACAAATCGAAAATCATAAATCATCAATCATAAATTATTTCACCAGTTGTTTGATGCGGCGCACCATTTCCTGCGGATCGGTGTTCAAGCCGGTTTGTTGAAAGGCAATCTCGCCTTTGGCGTTGAGGAGCGTGATGACGTTCGAGTGCATGAATTGGCCGCCGGCACCTTCCTTGTAACGGACGCCAAGCAAGGCCGCCAGTTCCAAAACATCACCGGGTTGGCCGTGCAACAGGGTCCAATTTTCCACCGGCAATTCGCGGGTCCGGCGGTAATCGGCGAGCGCAGCGGGCGTGTCATGTTGAGAGTCAAACGAGACCAGCGTGAAACCGACGCTCGAGTGCAGTTCCGCCGGCAGGGCGGCTTCAATGCGTTGCATGTCGTGGACGATGATGGGACAGGCGTAGGTGCAATTGGCGAAAAACATCGCCACCACCTGCGGCCGGCCGGCCAGATCGCCCAGTTTGATCTCCTTTCCGGCGTCCGTCGTCCATTTCGATTCGACTTGATAGAGCGATTGGGCAGTATATGAGATTGAAGTGATTTCGTCCGTTGTGCTTTTGTCCTGCCTGCAACAGGCAGGCAGTTCACCGGCGCGTGAAAGTTGAACACCGAGGAACGCGGATACCAAAGCGGTAAATAGAAAAACATTCAACCTCCAACATGCTTTGTAGAAAAGATCCTGGATGCGAGAGAACACCGGCGGTTGATCTCCCTCTCCTCCGTCGCCGACGGAGGAGAGGGCCGGGGAGAGGAGGCGCTCCATAAAAATCCCCTCTCCCTGGCCCTCTCCCCGCGCTCCGCTGGCGGGGCGAGGGAATAGCTGCCTTCGGGCACAGACAATCTTTTCTACAAAGCACATCCAACATTCAACGCCCAACAGCGAGCGTTTCGCCGCTGGCGCCCGTTGGGAATTGGAAGTTGAATGTTGAATGTTCGATGTTCCCATCATTTTTGTTTTCATAGATCTTTGGCACAGCGGAAGCCGAGGTTGTGGATGCAGTAATCCG
>DATEGR010000073.1:0-5516 GCA_035279985.1 Verrucomicrobiia bacterium | reverse complement strand
GGTGGAACGGCGATCCTGCACGTGGGTGTTTAGTTGTTTGGCTTCCGAATCGGTCAAGACCAAGGGCTGAGCATGGCGTGGCATAACCCAAGAATACCCCACAAACCAATAATGTCAATCACTTATTGGACACTACACTAGGGTGTGGACTGGCTGCCCTGCGGTGTCGAGTTTACGGTTCCCGCGGCTTCGTCCAGCTCAGTCGGTGGTAATATTTTCCAGATGGGATCGTTATTTTCCTTATACTGCGCCTTTTGCGCGGCAATCAGAATCGTTTGTTCCTCCGGCGAAAGCCGGGATTGAGCCTGCCCGCCGGTCGAAGCACCGGCTACACCACCGGGACCCGTGTTGCCAGAATTATTTTGACCGGCATTCCCGGTGTTATTTCCCATGTTGCGATTCTGGCCGGGATTGTTGCCGAAGCGCGCAAGATTTCCGCCGCCTGGACCTCCGGGCGCCATTCCCCGGGCGGCAAATCCTGCATTCATCGCAGGGTTCATGACGACCGGCGTAGGCGTGCTGATGGGGCCCGCCTTGACCAGCGGGAGTTCCTGCACCACACCGTGGTTATTGAAAGTTACCACATTCTTCTTATCGTCAATATGCGTTACCTCAATGTCATCCTGCCGCTGGCCTTCGCTGAGAATGTAGGATTTTTGCGTTGCCGGCATGGGAGGACGCGGGGGGACATCCACTAAAAAAAGCGCCTGGGTACTGCCAAAAATAGTCATGATGCCATTCAGCGTGATCTTGGACGGCGGTTCGGGAGCTATTGGCGTAACGGCTTGCGGCGGGTTCAGGCCAAAAATGTTGCGCACAGCGATCGGCGTATAGGGATTATCCACGCCCAGACCGGTGTTCAACACCAGCCCGCTGACCAGACAGAACGCAATTCTCCAAAAGTGCTTCATGCTCCAAATGTTACTTTCCTCCAATTAACACCAATTTCAAGGGAAAGTTGCCCTCAGATTCGAAAGATGCAACCCGTGTAAAACCCGGCATTTAGCCAGGAAGCACGCCTCAATAGGCCGCTTGGGCACCCTTGATTTGACGCTTCTTCATCCACGGCATCAAGCCGCGCAACCGCTCGCCGACCTTCTCGATCGAATGCTTTTCGCCCTTCTTGAGCAACGCGTTGTATTTCTTGTAACCGCCCTTGTACTCGGCAATCCACCCTTTCGCAAATTTGCCGGACTGAATGTCTTTCAATGCTGCTTTCATCCGCTTCTTCACGCTGGCATCAATGATTTTCGGGCCGACGCTCACGTCGCCCCATTTCGCGGTTTCGGAAACGGAAAAGCGCATGCCGCTGATGCCCGCTTCGTTCATCAAATCCGCGATGAGCTTCAGCTCGTGCAGGCACTCGAAATAGGCCATCTCCGGCTGGTAACCGGCTTCAACGAGCGTTTCGTAACCGGCCTGCACCAGCGCGCTCAAACCGCCGCACAGCACCGTCTGCTCGCCGAACAAATCCGTCTCGGTTTCTTCCTTGAACGACGTTTGCAGCACGCCGGCGCGCGTGGCGCCGATGCCCTTGGCCCAGGCGAGCGCAATTGCCTTCGCATCCTTGCCGGGATTTTGATAGACGGCGATCAAGCTCGGCACACCCTTGCCCTCGGTGTATTGGCGGCGGACGATGTGGCCGGGACCTTTCGGCGCGACCATAATGACGTTCACGTTCTTCGGCGGCACGATGGTCTTGAAATGAATCGAAAAGCCGTGCGAGAACAACAACGTCTTGCCCGCGCTCAAATTCGGCGCGATGTCCTTTTCGTAGGCTGCCGGCTGTTTCGTGTCAGGCAGCGCAATCATGATGACGTCGGCGCGGCGGACGGCTTCGGCGGTGCGGACGACTTCAAATCCTTTTTCCTGCGCGACGGGAATGGACTTGCTGCCCTCGTAGAGGCCGATGATGACGCGACAACCGCTGTCCTTGAGGTTGAGCGCATGGGCGTGGCCCTGTGAGCCGAAGCCGAGCACGGCAAGGGTCTTGTTTTGCAGCACGCCGAGATCGGCGTCGTTGTCAGTGTAAACTTTTGCCATAATATTCTTTGAAAACAGACGGGAAGACTAATCCCGTGCCGGGGAGCGGTCAATTTGCAAATTCAAATTAAACAGGTCACTCCAATGAAATTTTCGAGCCGATTTTCAAGAGCTTCATGCCCATTTGGTCAACCGAGGAATCTCCGACCATCGCATCGCCATAATTGGAAAGAATGACAACGCCGATCTGGTGCTGCTTGTCAAAACCGACAAAACTTCTGTAACCGCCAGTACCGCCGTTTTGCCAGTGCAACGTGATTCCTTCAATTTCTTCTTCAATTTGCCAGCCCAGCCCAATTCCGCCGGTGAAGGTTTTGAAACGATTTTTTTGCGTTTCATTCAAAACTTTGTAAATCCCGGAATTCGTTCTCATGAGGTTGGCTTCAACCAATTTCAGCAAATCCCCGGCATCTGAACGAATCGCGCCGCATCCAGCCAGTGCGTCAAAATCCCAATTTGGGACGATGCCGCCTTTCGGATTGTGCCCGGGAGTCAACCGTTCATTTTGTTGCGCTGATAACCGCGTCGTGGTGTCTTGCAATCCCAAAGGTTCGCAAACATTTTCCTGAACCAGCGTTCCATAGGATTTGCCGGTTTTCAGTTCCAGGATTTTTCCGAGCAAACCATAACCGTAATTTGAATAAACCGATTTTTTGCCCGGCTCATTTTTCAACTCAACGGTGGCCAGGCTTTGATACAAATCTTGCATCGTATAGTTAGCATAGGGATTTTGTTGATCTTTCAGCGTGGCATCCAGGTTGTTCGGCAGCCGGGGTAATCCGGAAGTATGCGTTGCCAGATTTTCCAGGGTGATTTCGCGGCCGTTCTTCTTCGGGCTGACCACTTCCTTTGGCAGATAAAGCCGGATGGGATCGTCCAACTTTACCACCTGGTCGTTCGCCATTTGTGCCAGCACAGCAGCGGTAAAGATTTTTGTCACCGAACCGATTTCAAAAATCGTCTGCGCGTCCGGCGGATTTGTGTTTGCATCACTGATTTTGCCAAAGCCGTGAAACGATCGCTTTCCGTTTTGATAAATGGCAATGACCAGCGCTCCCTTGGGGCGTTTTGCCAGATAGCCAACGCCCATTTTGTTAATCTGCTCTTTGAGATTGTGCGTATTTGGCATGGCAGCGTAAGCGTGCTGCGTATGAAGATCATAGATCAAGAGCGCGACAAAGGCGGCCACCACCACAAAAACCAATCCACCGCCGGCCCACAAACCCAGCTTTAACAGCGGATGAATTCTCATCACGCATTCAATGGATTTACTTCCGCGGCAGCGCCACCTTACCGGTGCGGGTGATCTCCACCACACCGAATGAATCCATCAGACCGACGAATTTCTCCACCTTGCTTTCGGCGCCGGTGATTTCGATGGTGAGGCTCTTGGGCTGCACGTCCACGATTTTGGCGCGGAAAATATCCGTGATTTGCATCACCTCGGCGCGTGACTTGGAATCCACCGCCACCTTTACCAGCACCAGTTCGCGGTCCACGTATTCGCCCTCGTGGAAGTCCTGCACCTTGATGGCGTTGGGCAGCTTGTTGAGCTGTTTGACAATTTGCTCCAATGTAGCCTCGTCACCGTGGGTGACGATGGTCATACGCGAGAGCTTGGGGTCGTGCGTCGGGCCGACGTTGAGCGTGTCAATGTTGTAGCCGCGGCCGCTGAACAGGCCGGCCACCCGCGTGAGCACGCCGAACTTGTTCTCCACCAGGATTGAAATGGTATGTCGCATAGGACCGTTTGGAAACGGATTGACAGGTTAACAACCCGGGCGAATGGGGTCAATTTGCAAATTTAAGCGGCTTCTGTTCGGTCAGCGCATTTTGCAGAGGACGATCAGTTATGAGGCCCTTTACCGGCAACCTCTCCGTGCATGGCCTGCTTGAAGAATTCCCCCGCGCCGGTGAGATCGAAATCCCAGTTTTGCAGCAACGCCGGTCCCCACTCCGGATCGTAACACCAAGCCACCCAACTGATGCCTTTGCCTTCAAGATAGTTCACGATGAGCGGCCCGTAGTCATCGTCCTTGAGCACCGTCCCCTTGGGCACGGAAAATCCGATTTCGGTTGCAATGACCGGGTATTTGTCGGCAGCGAATCCGAAATCCTCCTCCCACCTCGGCACCCACGGCTTCGACCGCTTGTTCGGATAAGGATGCGTCACGTAACCGATACCTTGCGCGTTGATCGGCTCGAGGTTGAGCGGCGTCAGGTCGTACGCCCAATCAAATCCGGCCACGAGCGGTATGGTATTGGTGTCGAACGAACGAATGACCCCGATCATTTCCTCATTCAACTGCTTCCAATCGCTCCAGGAGACGCTGCCCAGTTGTCCGCGATAGGTCGTCGGTTCGTTGAATAATTCGTAGAAGGCGATGGTACCGGTGCCGCCGTGGTAATGCTGGGCGATGGCGCGCCAGAAAGCGAAGGTTTCCTTTTGCGTGGTGTCGTACATCGGGTCCTGGAACATTTCCATTTTCAAATTCCCGATGGAATGCCAGTCAATGTCCACGTAGATTCCCAGTTCGTTGCACCAGGTGACGGCCTGGTCGAGCAATTTGAGATATTCCCGCGGCGTGCGCCCGCGCCAGGCAATCGGATGGACCGGGATGCGGACGAGGGTCGCGCCCATGCCTTTCACTTCCTCAAACAGGTGTTTGTTCCAATGACCCTCGTGCTCAAGCCGGTCGGGGTCGGCGATGGACACGCCACGGAACAACACGGTCTTCCCGTCCGGGTCCACGAACTTGTTTCCCTGCACCCGGATCCGGGGCTGTTGCGCCAACTGCGAGTTGTCGAATGACCGGCCATACGGACGATCATGCCACCATTGATGATAGCTGTTGGTCTGGGCTGTTTCCTGGGCGCTGGCGCTCGAGAGCCGGAACAACGCGAGGCACACACCGGCAAGCAGTGGGAATGAAGTTTTCATCTGGATGTTTCAGGTTAAATACCGGGAAGGAAACGAGCTTGGCAAGCCGCAAGAAATTCAGGCACTGTCCTAAATTTGCTCGGAGTTCTGCCTTTAGGCGGCCCGGAACCGTGAACGCGGAACTCCAAACTTCAAATTAGAAGGTTGCCAAAATTCACCGTCCGCCATTTATGCACCCATGCCTTCTTCAAACGAACCGGCTGCCAGCGGGAAACAGAGTTGGTCGCGTACGAATTGAATTCCGTTCGCACTCGTGGCGTCGAGGTCGCGATAGGCGCTCTCGGCTTCCACCACCAGCGGCGCGGTCTTCGTTTTCATCACCCGGCAATACCGTTGCGGATAGCCGATGTGGATGAGCAGCTCGACGTAGCGCGTCAGGTTCAGGTCGCCGGTCGGGAGGTTTACGAATTGCATCGCCCGTTTCTGCCAGGCCGGTTCCATCATCCGCAGCGGCCGACCTTGCCGGATGGTGAAATTCTTCATGTGGCAGGCATAAATCCGCGCACCGACCTTTTGAAAACGGGTTTCCCAG